>JBARNF010001272.1:0-18263 GCA_049802835.1 Bradyrhizobium sp. | reverse complement strand
CCATTCGTGCCGCAGCAGGGCTCCGTCGGCGCCTCCGGTGATCTGGCGCCGCTCGCGCATATGACGGCCGTCATGATCGGCGAGGGCCAGGCCTTCGCCGACGGTGCGCTCGTCTCTGGGCGCGAGGCGCTGGCGCGCGCTGGGCTCGCGCCGGTCACGCTCGGGCCGAAAGAAGGTCTCGCGCTGATCAACGGCACGCAATTCTCGACCGCCTACGCGATCGCCGGCTTGTTGCGCGCGCATGATCTGCTCTGTGCGGCGCTGGTGACTGGTGCGCTGTCGGTCGATGCGGCGATGGCCTCGACCGCGCCGTTCCGTCCCGAGATCCAGGCGCTGCGCGGCCATCCCGGGCAGATCGCGGCCGGCCGCGTCTTGACCGATCTGCTCGACGGCAGCGCGATCCGCCTGTCGCATCTCGACGGCGACGAGCGCGTGCAGGATCCCTATTGCCTGCGCTGTCAGCCGCAGGTGGCTGGCGCCGCGCTCGATCTGCTGACCCAGGCCGCACGCACCCTGGTCGTCGAGGCCAACGCGGTCACCGACAATCCACTGGTGCTGGTCGAGACCGGCGAGATCATCTCTGGCGGCAATTTCCACGCCGAGCCGGTGGCCTTCGCCGCGGACCAGATCGCGCTGGCGCTGTCGGAGATCGGCGCGATCAGCGAGCGGCGCATCGCGACGCTGGTCGATCCCGCGCTGAATTTCGGCCTGCCGCCGTTCCTCACGCCGGAGCCGGGGCTCAATTCCGGTTTCATGATCGCCGAGGTCACCGCGGCGGCCTTGTTCGCGGAGAACAAGCAGCGCGCGCTGCCATGCTCGATCGACTCGACGCCGACCAGCGCCAACCAGGAAGACCACGTCTCGATGGCTGCGCATGCGGCGCGGCGGCTGCACGACATGGCCGACAACCTCGCGCATATCATCGGCATCGAGCTGCTGGTCGCGGCGCAGGGCATCGAGCTGCGCACGCCGCACGCCACCAGCGCCGCATTGTCGGCCGTCATCGCGATGTTGCGCGCGCACGTGCCGGCACTGGAGAACGACCGCTACATGGCCGACGACCTCGCGAAAGCCGCCGCTCTCGTCGCGGGCAACGCGTTGCCACCTGCCGCGCGGAGCGCCCTCGGCCGCGATCCGTTTCCCAAGCTTGGATGAGAAGGACCTCTCTTATGACACGCCTGGACAATGAGCGCGTGATCCGCGCAGCCCGCGGCAGCGACATCAGCGCCAAGAGCTGGCTGACCGAAGCCCCCTTGCGCATGCTCATGAACAATCTCGATCCTGACGTGGCGGAGAAGCCGAGCGAGCTGATCGTTTATGGCGGCATCGGCCGCGCCGCGCGCGACTGGGAGAGCTTCGATCGCATCGTCGCATCGCTGCGCAAGCTGGAAGCGGACCAGACCCTCGTCGTCCAGTCCGGCAAGCCGGTCGGCATCTTCCGTACCCATCCCGATGCGCCACGCGTGTTGATCGCGAACTCCAACATCGTGCCGCATTGGGCGACGCTCGATCATTTCAACGCGCTCGATCGAATGGGCCTGATGATGTACGGCCAGATGACGGCCGGCTCCTGGATCTACATCGGCAGCCAGGGCATCGTGCAGGGCACCTATGAGACCTTCGTCGAGATCGGCCGTCGTCACTACAATGGCGATCTCGCTGGCAAGTGGATCCTGACCGCCGGTCTCGGCGGCATGGGTGGCGCGCAGCCGCTGGCGGCAACAATGGCCGGCGCGTCGATGCTCGCGGTCGAATGCCAGCCGAGCCGCATCGAGATGCGGCTGCGCACCGGCTATCTCGACCGCCAGGCCGCCACGCTCGACGAGGCGCTGGCGCTGATGGCGGAGGCCGCGACGACGAAGAAGGCGGTGTCGGTCGGCCTGTTCGGCAATGCCGCCGAGATTTTTCCCGAGCTGATCCGCCGTGGCGTGTGCCCTGACGTCGTCACCGATCAGACCAGCGCGCATGATCCGATCAACGGTTATCTGCCGAAGGGCTGGACACTCGCGCAATGGGAAGCCAGGCGCGCGGCCGAGCCGAAAGCGGTCGAGCAGGCGGCGAAGACGTCGATGGTCGGCCACGTCCAGGCCATGCTGGACTTCCATGCCATGGGCATTCCAACGCTCGACTACGGCAACAACATCCGCCAGATGGCGAAGGACATGGGCCTCGCCAACGCGTTCGATTTCCCCGGCTTCGTGCCGGCGTACATTCGTCCTCTGTTCTGCCGCGGCATCGGTCCATTCCGCTGGGCGGCGCTGTCGGGCGATCCGCAAGACATCTACAAGACCGACGCCAAGGTGAAGGAGCTGCTGCCGGACAACAAGCATCTGCACAATTGGCTCGACATGGCGCGGCAGCGCATCAAGTTCCAAGGGCTGCCGGCGCGGATCTGCTGGGTCGGCCTCGGCGATCGGCATCGCCTCGGGCTTGCCTTCAACGAGATGGTGGCGCGCGGCGAACTGAAGGCGCCGATCGTGATCGGCCGCGATCATCTGGATTCCGGCTCGGTGGCGAGTCCGAACCGGGAGACCGAGGCGATGAAGGACGGCTCGGATGCGGTGTCGGACTGGCCACTGCTCAATGCGCTGCTCAACTGCGCGAGCGGCGCGACCTGGGTGTCGCTGCATCATGGCGGCGGCGTCGGCATCGGCTATTCGCAGCACGCCGGCATGGTGATCGTCGCCGACGGCACGCCGGACGCGGCGCGGCGGCTGGAGCGCGTGCTGTGGAACGACCCGGCCACGGGCGTGATGCGGCACGCCGATGCCGGCTATGAGGAGGCCATCGCCTGCGCCCACGACAATGGTCTCGATCTGCCGAGCCTTGCGCCGTGAGGGCGTGAACCTGCAGGTGAAACCTCCCGGGTTGAACAGCCGCCCCTGATTGTGGTCTCATGCGCCGAACGCGACCGATACGCGTCGCGGCGCAGAGGGAAGCCTATGGGAATCGCGTTTCCGTTCTCGGCCGTCGTCGGCCAGGACGAGATGAAGCTCGCGCTGGTGATCGCAGCCGTCGATCCGAAAGTCGGCGGCGTGCTGGCCTTCGGCGATCGCGGCGCCGGCAAGTCGACCGCGGTGCGCGCGCTCGCCGCACTGCTGCCGCCGATGAGCGCCGTGGTCGGCTGTCCCTATCAATGCGATCCGGCCGATGCCGCCGGGCAATGCGTCGCGTGCCGCGCGCGCTCCAAGCCGAGCGGCAAGGCCAAGAAGCCGGTCGCGCTGAAGGCGCATCAGGTGCGGGTGCCCGTGGTCGATCTGCCGCTCGGCGCCACCGAGGACCGCGTGGTCGGCGCGCTCGATCTGGAGCGGGCGCTGGCGCATGGCGAGAAATCGTTCGAGCCGGGACTGCTGGCGCGGGCCAATCGCGGCTTTCTCTAAATCGACGAGGTCAATCTTCTCGAGGATCATCTCGTCGATCTCCTGCTCGACGTTGCCGCCTCCGGCGAGAACGTGGTCGAACGCGACGGGCTCAGCATCCGTCACCCTGCGAGCGTCGTGCTGGTCGGCACCGGCAATCCGGAAGAGGGCGGGCTGCGGCCGCAGCTGCTCGACCGCTTCGGCCTGTCCGCCGAGGTCAAGACACCGGGCGATCTGCCGACGCGCATCGAGGTGATCAAGCGGCGCGATACGTTCGAGACCAATCCGGCTGCCTTCGTCGCGCATTGGGACAAGGAGGAGGCGAAGCAGCGCAAGCGCATCCTCGCGGGGCGCGAGCATATCGGTTCGGTCAATGTCGCCGATCGCGAGCTGGAGAAGGCAGCGTGGCTGTGCATGGCGCTCGGCACCGACAGGCGGGCTGCACGTTGAGCTGACCCTGATGCGTTCGGCAAGCGCCGCAATCCGCTCGACGATTCCGGTTCCACGGTGCGGGTCGGGCGCGCACTCAACGAGCTGTTTGCGCCGTGAGTGACGGCGCGGCGATCTGGGCCGATGCGATGATCGCGGCCGCGCTGGCCGCGATCGATCCGCCTGCGGTCTCCATCCTGCTGCGCGCGGGTGCAGGCCCTGTGCGTGAGCAATGGCTCGACCTCGTGCGCGATCTGATGCCGCAGTCGACGTCGCTGCGCAAGTTGCCGCCCTCGATTTCGGATGATCGCCTGCTCGGCGGGCTCGATCTCGCCGCGACGTTGCAGGCCGGCCCGTCCTGCAGCGCGGCCTGCTTGCCGAGGCCGATGGCGGCGTGCTGGTCGCCGTGATGGCCGAGCGCATCGCGCCGTCGATCGTCGCGCATCTGTCCGCGGCGCTCGACACTGGCACAGTCAGCATCGGACGTGACGGCATGTCGTTGCGTGCGCCGGCGGCAGGTCACCCCCAACTCGCGCAGAGGCCGCTCGACGACAGCGTTGCTACTGAAGAAGGCGCCGGCGTTGGTGCTGGCCTGGATGACCGTGTTGTCGGGCTCCCTGACAGCCAGCAGGATGCCGTGCGGCTGAATCGAGCCCGCGAGATGAATCTGTTCGCGCTCGCAATCCGCAAGAAGTAGCGTGGCCAAACGCCGGCGTTGTCAGCGAAACTGGCAACTAGCTCCCCTTTTCGGTTTCCTCGTCGTCGCTTTCTTCTTGTTGGCTGAGATTATACCGATCGAGCTTGGCGTAAAGGCTCTGGCGGCTGAGACCGAGAATTTCGGCAGCCGATGTCCGGTTCCCGTTGGCGAGCTCGAGCGCGGCGCGGACATAATGCTGTTCGACGACCTCGACGGTGCTCTTCACCAGCTTGCGCAGCGGCGTCTTGCCGACCGATTCGTTCAAGGCGGCGAGCGCAACCCGCAGATTGTCGTGCTCCCCATTCGGCGACAACCTCCTGGCGATGTTGCGCAGGACGAGGCCGATCCGGCGATGGCTGTCCAGACCATAGGCTGCAGCCGATATCTCGACCTCCGTCTCGGTGCCGAGCTCGCCCTGGATGGTGGTCGACAACAGCCGGACCGCGCCGTGGCGCTCGACGTTGGAGATCAGGACCGAAAGGTCGGCGCCGGGGCGCGTCAACCAGCGGCTCAGCTTCTCGCCGATGACAGCCTCTTTCGATCCGATTTCGACCAACTCCGGGAACGCGCGATTCGCGCGCTTGATCGCGCCCGTGACGTCGATGCTGATGACGGCGTCGGGGAGGCTGTCGATCAGCGCTTCGGGATCGTCCGGCACGGGGCCGGGCTGTGCCGCCTTGCCGATCGGCGCCATCTGCAGCAGGAACATCGGCGCGGTGTCGCTGGTCATCAGCGATCCCCTGAGCATCCAGGGGGCGGCCTCTTCGCCGAGATGGACCACGATGCCGGGCGCCTTGCCCTGGTCGCGGACGCGCCTCAGCATCAGTTCCACCAGTTCGCGGTCCTTGGATGAAAGCTCCTGCAGGAACTCGCGGCCGACCAGATTGTCCCTGCGGCGGCCGGATGCTCCAAGCGCCGAGGCCGCGGTCCGGTTGGCTTCGATGATCCGCAGATCCGAAACCTTCGTCAGCAGCACGGCCTCGTTGGAATCCTCGATCACGAGCCGGTAGCGCGTTTCGATCTCGCGCAGCTTCCAATAGTCGCGCTCGATGGTCTGCTGGGCGGAGATCAGCCGCGCCTGCAACTCGGCGACCGCCTGCAGGTTCTTGCCGATCGCGAGCATGCCGGCGCGACCGCCGAGCAGCACGGTGGTGAACTCCATCGGCAGTTCAAGGCCGCTGGGGAAGCGCTGCGTGATCTGGCGGAACGCGGAAATGCCGGTCCGCTTGGTGTCCTGCATGATGCGTTCGATCTTCTCGCTCGCATCGTCGACGATCTCGGACCAGGGACGGCCAAGCCATACGTCGACATTTTCGGACGACATGTTGGGCGACAGCGTTGCCTCACGGATCACACCGTCCATGTCGAGCAGCAATGTCACGTCGGCTCGTGGACCGTGAAACTCGGCCATGGTCTTGGCACCCGTTGGAGACGCACACAGGATCGTGCGGCCGTGCGGTTGGCGCGCATTTTGAAGGTGCTAGGTCGCGTCCTGCTAATGTATTGAGAGTGTTGACAGTCCACGCGGCACTCTCAGTGTCAAGGCTTATTTACACGCAGGTCACTTCCAGCGGTATCCCTGCGCCTGCTGCATGTTCGAACTGCGAATTAACCGCTCATTTTCTTCACCGACCCATGGAATGACAAGTACCAATGGCACTTGTAGCTGTAAGGAGAAATTTCGTGGATTAACGAAGCAGGAAATCGGGGAAGAAGCGGATCACCAATCCCGACATCCGCGAGCTGTCCTACATGAGCCGCGACGAGGCCCGTCACGCCGGCTTTATCAACGAGATCCTCAAGGACCACGGCATCGGCGTCGACCTCGGATTCCTCACCAGGGTGAAGAAGTACACCTACTTCAAGCCGAAGTTCATCTTCTACGCGACCTACCTCTCGGAGAAAGATCGGCTGTGCCCGCTACATCACCATCCGTGCCGCGCGGCACCGAGCGGCTGCGCATCACGCCGTCGCCCTTTCACGCCGACGCTGACATCGAGCATCTGGTCGCGGCACTCTCCGAGATCTGGGCCGAGATGGGACTGGCGCAGGCCGCGTGAGATCCGCGACGCGCGTGCATTGACATGCGCGCGCACGGTGCCGCCGTGCCAGTCCGTCACAGCGCCGTCAGCTCGGCAGGAACCGTGCGCCCTCCTTGCCGAGGAAGTCCAGCATGGCCTGCGCCGGCGGCAGCAGCAGCTTGTCGGCGCGCCGTACCGCATGCCATTGGCGGATCACCGGCAGTCCCGGCACCTTCAGGGTGACCAGCCGTCCTTCGCCGAGCTCGTGCGACACCGTATGCTGCGAGATGAAGGCGATGCCGAGGCCGGCGATGACGGCCTGCTTGATGGTCTCGTTGCTGTCCATCTCCATGCTGGTCTTGGGATGCAGGCCGTGCTTCTCCAGGAAGGTCTCCATCAGCATGCGGGTTCCCGAGCCGCTCTCACGGGTGATGAACACCTCGCCCGCGAGATCTGCGGCCGCGATCCGTTTTCGGCGCGCGAGCCGGTGCCCGGCCGGCGCGACGATGACGTGCGGATGCTTGCCCATCGGCCGCATGTCGACGGGAATGTCGGCCGGCGGCCGTCCCATGATGGCGATGTCGAGATCGTAGCCTCTGAGCGCTTCGCGGATGGTGTCGCGATTGCCGATC
Source organism: Bradyrhizobium sp. (assembly GCA_049802835.1). Lineage (GTDB taxonomy): Bacteria > Pseudomonadota > Alphaproteobacteria > Rhizobiales > Xanthobacteraceae > Bradyrhizobium. The sequence goes on along the minus strand of JBARNF010001272.1, from coordinate 11,125 downwards.
CGCAAGGTGACGTCGATCTTGGGGAAGCGGCGCGAGAATTCCGCGATGGCGAACGGCACGAAATATTTCGCCGTGCTGACGGCGCCGATCGCGACCCTGCCGCCGCTGCGTCCCGCCAGGATGTCGAGCGCCTGCTCGCAATCCTGCAGCGCCGCCTCGACGCGTTCGGAGAGCACGAGCACGCTGCGTCCGGCTTCGGTGAGGATCATGCCGTCGGTGGTGCGCTGGATCAGCGGCAGGCCGGCGAGCTCCTGAAGGTTGCGAATCTGCAGCGTGACCGCGGGCTGCGTCAGGTGAAGACGGCCGGCCGCGGAGGTGACCGACCCGGCCTCCTGTACGGCTGCAAGCGCGCGCAGCTGGCGAATGGTGAGGTCGCGGGCGAAGCGCCGGCTCATGAAACCCTCGATATAAGGAAAACTTTTGTCGAGCCAAAGATAAACAAATTTCCCTAATCACGCAAACCGAGCGTTGATGGGGGTGCGGCACGACCCCTTCGTGCCGCACGCATCAAGCTCTCCAAAGAATGGGCTGATGGCAAGGGAGTGGCCCATGAATCATCCTCAGATAGATCATCCTCAGATGGATCATCATCAGACATTGCAAGCCCATCTCGCATCGCAAGGTGCGGACGCGGACTGTGCCGCCGTCATCGAGGCGCTCGCCGAGGCTGCGCGCGACCTGGCGCGGCAGATCGCGATTGCGCCGATCTCGGGCATCGACGAAGGCGCAGCAACCGTGAATGCCGACGGCGACGTGCAGAAGGCGCTCGATCTCGTCGCCGACAACCTGATGCGGGATGCGCTGCGCCGGGCGCCGGTCGCCGGCATCCTGTCCGAAGAGGTCGATCGGCCTGAAACGGTCAATGCTGCTGCCCCACTTTGCGTCGCGATCGACCCGCTCGACGGTTCCTCGAACCTGCAGAACAACATCTCGGTCGGCACCATCTTCTCGATCCGGCCGCGCGGCCGCGACGTCCTCTCCAGCTTCTTCGAGCCCGGCACGGCGCAGCGCGCCGCCGGCTTCTTCGTCTATGGCCCACAGACCTGTCTCGTGCTCGCGATCGATCATCGCGTCGACCTGTATGTGCTGCATCCGTCGCTGCGTGAGTTCGTGCTCGCCAGATCGGGCCTGCGCATCCCGCAGGATACGCCGGAGTTCGCGATCAATGCGTCGAACCGGCGGCACTGGAGCGGGACCGTCCGCAACTATGTCGACGAGTGTCTGGCGGGCGCGGCCGGACCGCGCGGTCGCGACTTCAACATGCGCTGGATCGCCTCGCTGGTCGCCGAGGCCTATCGCATCCTGATGCGCGGCGGCGTGTTCCTCTATCCGGCCGACGCGCGCCCGGGCTATCGCGAGGGCCGGCTGCGGCTGGTCTACGAGGCGCATCCGATGGCGCTGATCATGGAGTGGGCCGGCGGGTCTGCATCCAGCGGCCGCGCGCGCATCCTCGAATTGTCGGCGCGCTCACCGCATCAGCGCGCGGCGCTGATCATGGGCGATGTCCGCCTCGTCCGCGATATCGACCAATTGCACGAGGGCGTCGAGCCGCTGTTCGAAACCAGCGATGCGCCTTTGTTCGCGCGGCGCGGCCTGTTCCGCTAAGCGCGACTTCCGGAGAGATCTCATGTCACGTCGTCATCCCATCATCTCGATCACGGGCTCGTCGGGCGCCGGCACCACGTCGGTCAAGAAGACCTTCGAGAACATCTTCCGCCGCGAGAACGTCAAGGCGGCCTATATCGAGGGCGATGCCTTCCATCGCTACAATCGCGAGGAGATGCGCCGCAGGATGGTCGAGGAGGCCGAGCGCGGCAACAAGCACTTCAGCCATTTCAGCCCCGATACCAATCTGTTCGAGGAGCTCGAGAAGACCTTCCGCGACTATTCCGAGACCGGCACCGGCACGACCCGCCACTACGTGCACGACGAGGAGGAGGCGCGGCTCTACGATACCAGGCCCGGCAACTTCACCGACTGGACGCGGCTGCCGGAGGAGTCCGACCTCCTGTTTTACGAAGGCCTGCATGGCGCCGTCGTCACCGAAGCGGTCAACATCGCGCAGCATGCGGACCTGAAGATCGGCGTGGTGCCGGTCATCAACCTGGAATGGATCCAGAAGCTGCATCGCGACCGCGGCTCGCGCGGCTACACCACCGAGGCGGTCACCGACACGATCCTGCGGCGCATGCCGGACTACGTGAACTACATCATCCCGCAGTTCTCGGAGACGGACATCAACTTCCAGCGCGTGCCGACGGTCGATACGTCGAACCCTTTCATCGCCCGCTGGATCCCGACGCCCGACGAATCGATGGTCGTGATCCGCCTGAAGAACCCGCGCGGAATCGATTTCCCCTATCTGCTCTCGATGATCCAGGGGAGCTTCATGTCGCGGGCCAATTCGATCGTGATCCACGGTTCGAAGATGGACATCGCGATGCAACTGATTCTGACCCCCATGATCATGCAACTGATGGACCGAAAGAGGCGCACGATATGACAGCGACCGCCGCGCAAACGCTGGGCCCGAAGACCGATCCCGGTCATGCCGAGATGGCGAACGCCATTCGCTTCCTGGCGATCGATGCCGTCGAGAAGGCGAAGTCTGGCCACCCGGGCATGCCGATGGGCATGGCCGACGTTGCGACCGTATTGTACCAGGGCTTCCTGAAGTTCGATCCCGCCGATCCGGCCTGGCCCGATCGCGATCGCTTCGTGCTGTCGGCCGGCCACGGCTCGATGCTGCTTTATGCGCTGTTGCATCTGACCGGCTACGAGGCGGTCACGATCGACGAGTTGAAGCGATTCCGGCAGTGGGGCGCCAAGACGCCGGGACACCCTGAATATGGCCACACGCCCGGCGTCGAGACCACCACCGGTCCGCTGGGGCAGGGCATCGCCACCGCCGTCGGCATGGCGCTCGCCGAGCGCCTGATGAACGCGCGTTACGGCGACGACCTGGTCGATCACTACACCTACGTGATCGCCGGCGACGGCTGCCTGATGGAGGGCATAAGCCACGAGGCGATCTCGCTCGCCGGCCATCTCAAGCTGAACCGGCTGATCGTGCTGTTCGACGACAACGGCATCTCGATCGACGGCTCCACCGCGCTCGCCTGCTCGGACGATCAGCTGGCGCGCTTTTCGGCCTCTGGCTGGGCGACCTGCCGCATCGACGGCCATGATCCCGAAGCCATTGCTACTGCGATCGCGGCTGCGCGGCAGAGCGACCGGCCCAGCATGATCGCCTGCCGGACCACGATCGGCTTCGGCTCGCCGGGCCGCCAGGGCTCGGAGAAGGCGCATGGTGCGCCGCTCGGGCCGGAGGAGGTCGAGAAGACTCGTGCCGCGCTGCATTGGCCGCACCGGCCGTTCGAGGTTCCGGCCGACGTGCTGGTCAGCTGGCGCGAGATCGGTGCGCGCGGCCGCAGTGTGCGCCAGGCCTGGAAGGAGCGGGCGCGGAAGCGCGGCACCTCAGACCGGTCGCCCTGTCATGATGCGCTGAACAAGAAGCTGCCTGCCGCCTATACCGAGCGCATGGCGCAGTTCATCAGCGAGCTCACGGCCGAGCGGCCGAAGATCGCCACGCGCCAGGCCTCGCAGAACGTCATCGACGTGATCGCGCTAGCGCTGCCCAATCTGCTCGGCGGCTCGGCGGATCTCACGCACTCCAACCTGACCAAGGCGAAGACGCACAAATCCGTCACGCCGGCCACGATGGACGGAAACTACATCCATTATGGCGTGCGCGAGCACGCGATGGCTGCGGCCATGAACGGGATCGCGCTGCATGGCGGCTTCATCCCGTATGGCGGCACCTTCCTTGCGTTCGCCGATTACAACCGGCCGGCAATCCGGCTGGCGGCGCTGATGGGCATTCGCGTCATCCACGTCATGACGCACGACTCCATCGGTCTCGGCGAAGACGGTCCGACGCATCAGCCGGTCGAGCATGTCGCCAGCCTGCGCGTCATTCCCAATCTGCTGGTGTTCCGTCCGGCAGACGCGGTGGAGACGGCGGAAGCCTGGGACTGCGCGCTGCGTGCCGAGAGCTCGCCATCGGTGCTGTGCCTGTCGCGTCAGGCGCTGCCGGCGTTCCGCACCGAAGCGTCTGACCATAACCAAGTCGCGCTCGGCGCCTATGTCGTCGTCGAGCCCGACGGCGGCCGCGACGTGACCCTGATCGCGACCGGCTCGGAGGTGGCGATTGCGCTCGAGGCGGCGAAGCTGCTGGCAGCGGAGAAAGTCCGCGCGGCGGTGGTGTCGGCGCCGTGTTTCGAATTGTTCCGCAAGCAGCCGGCGGACTATCGCGCCAAGGTGCTCGGCAGTGCGCCGCGCATCGGCGTGGAAGCGGCGATCGAGGGCGACTGGGCGCGCTGGCTCGGCGACGCCGGCGAGTTCGTGGGCATGCAGGGCTTCGGCGCGTCGGCGCCGGCCGAGGTGCTCTACCGCGAATTCGGCATCACGCCGGCCGCGGTCGCCGATGCCGCTATGCGCAACATCATTCGCGCGCGGACTTCCTGACGGACCACAGCACAGAACACGGAACACAGAACAGATAAGAGGGACGGAGACGAACATGGCGCGGATCACGCTCAGACAATTGCTGGACCATGCCGCCGAGCGCGGCTACGGCGTGCCGGCGTTCAACATCAACAACATGGAGCAGGGGCTCGCGATCATGGAGGCGGCTGCGGCCGTCGACGCCCCCGTGATCATCCAGGCCTCGCGCGGCGCGCGCTCCTATGCCGGCGACATCATGCTGGCGAAGATGATCGATGCGCTGGAGGAGATGTATCCGCAGATCCCGCTCTGCCTGCACCAGGACCACGGCAACGACGAGGCGACCTGCGCGACCGCGATCAAATATGGTTTCACGTCAGTGATGATGGACGGCTCGCTCAAGGCCGACGCCAAGACCGCGGCCGACTATGAGTACAACGTCGACATCACCCGCCGCGTGGTCGAGATGGCGCACTGGGTCGGCGCCTCGGTCGAGGGCGAGCTCGGCGTGCTCGGCTCGCTCGAGCATGGCGGCGGCGAGCAGGAGGACGGTCATGGCCTCGAAGGCACGGTCAGCCGCGACCAGCTCCTGACCGATCCCGACCAGGCCGTCGACTTCGTCCGTGCCACCAAGGTCGACGCGCTCGCGATCGCGATGGGCACCTCGCACGGCGCCTACAAGTTCTCGCGCCAGCCGGACGGCGACATCCTCGCCATGAACGTGATCGAGGAGATCCACCGACGGCTGCCGAACACGCATCTCGTCATGCACGGATCCTCCTCGGTGCCGCAGGCGCTGCAGGACGTCTTCAACCAGTATGGCGGCGAGATGCCGCAGACCTGGGGCGTGCCGGTCGAGGAGATCGTGCGCGGCATCCGCCATGGCGTGCGCAAGGTCAACATCGACACCGACTGCCGGCTGGCGATGACTGCGATCTTCCGCAAGGTCGGCGCCCAGTCGAAGGTCGAGTTCGATCCGCGCAAGTTCCTGAAGCCGGCGATGGATTCGATGCGCGAGCTGTGCCGCGAGCGGTTCGAGCAGTTCGGCGCTGCCGGCAATGCATCCAGGATCAAGGTCATTCCGCTCGCCGAAATGGCCAAGCGCTACCGTTCCGGTGCGCTCGATCCGCGAGTTGGGGGAATGACTGAAGCTGCGTGACGTCAACGGCCATAACGAACATCAGGAGGAACACATGAACGACCAGTCGATTACCGTGCGCGGCAAGGATCGCTACAAGTCCGGCGTGATGGAATACAAGCGCATGGGCTATTGGGAGCCGTCCTATCAGCCCAAGGATACCGACGTGATCGCGCTGTTCCGCGTCACGCCGCAGGATGGCGTTGATCCCACCGAAGCCTGCGCGGCGGTGGCCGGTGAATCATCGACCGCGACCTGGACCGTGGTGTGGACCGATCGGCTGACGGCGGCAGAGAAGTATCGCGCCAAATGCTACCGCGTCGAGCCGGTGCCGAGTTCGCCCGGCAGCTACTTCGCCTATATCGCCTATGACCTCGATTTGTTCGAGCCGGGTTCGATCTCCAACCTCACGGCGTCGATCATCGGCAACGTGTTCGGCTTCAAGCCGCTCAAGGCACTGCGGCTGGAGGACATGCGGCTGCCGGTCGCCTATGTGAAGACGTTCCAGGGACCGGCCACCGGCATCGTCGTCGAGCGCGAGCGGCTCGACAAGTTCGGCCGGCCGCTGCTCGGCGCCACCATCAAGCCGAAGCTCGGCCTTTCGGGTCGCAACTACGGCCGCGTGGTCTACGAGGCGCTGAAGGGCGGTCTCGACTTCACCAAGGACGACGAGAACATCAACTCGCAGCCGTTCATGCACTGGCGCGAACGTTTCCTCTACTGCATGGAGGCGGTCAACAAGGCGCAGGCGGCCAGCGGCGAGATCAAGGGCAGCTATCTCAACGTCACCGCCGGAACGATGGAAGACATGTATGAGCGCGCCGAGTTCGCCAAGGAGCTCGGCTCCACCATCATCATGATCGACCTCGTGATCGGCTACACCGCGATCCAGTCGATGGCGAAGTGGGCGCGCCGGAACGACATGATCCTGCACCTGCACCGAGCCGGCCACTCGACCTATACGCGGCAGCGCGCGCATGGCGTCTCGTTCCGCGTCATTGCCAAGTGGATGCGGCTCGCCGGCGTCGATCACATCCATGCCGGCACCGTGGTCGGAAAGCTCGAGGGCGATCCCAACACGACGCGCGGCTATTACGACATCTGCCGCGAGGACTTCAACCCGATGCGGCTCGAGCACGGAGTGTTTTTCGACCAGCCGTGGGCGAGCCTGAACAAGCTGATGCCAGTGGCGTCCGGCGGTATCCATGCCGGCCAGATGCACCAGCTGCTCGACCTGCTCGGCGAGGACGTCGTGCTGCAGTTCGGCGGCGGCACCATCGGCCATCCGCGCGGCATCGCCGCCGGTGCGACCGCCAACCGCGTCGCGCTGGAAGCGATGATCCTCGCCCGCAACGAGGGCCGGGACTATGTGCATGAGGGTCCGGAAATCCTGGCCAAGGCGGCGCAGACCTGCACGCCGCTGCGCGAGGCGCTGGAGATCTGGAAGGACGTCTCCTTCAACTACGAATCGACCGACTCGCCGGACTTCGTTCCGACCGTCACCCCCGCCGCCTAGCCATCGTTCGATGCGCCGCTGCGATGCGGGCCGGACTCCGGCTCGCCGGTTGTGCCAAACAGGAGACATCAACATGCGCGTGACACAAGGCTGCTTTTCGTTTCTGCCCGATCTGACCGACGAGCAGATCACGGCCCAGATCCAGTACTGCCTCGACAAGGGATGGGCGGTGAACCTCGAGTTCACCGACGATCCGCATCCCCGCAACACCTATTGGGAGATGTGGGGCCTGCCGATGTTCGACCTGCGCGATGCCGCCGGCATCATGCGCGAGCTTTCCGAGTGCCGGAAGATCTATGGCGATCGCTACATCCGCATCTCTGCGTTCGATTCCAGCCATGGCTGGGAGTCGATACGGCTGTCGTTCATCGTCAACCGGCCGAAGCACGAGCCCGGCTTCCGGCTCGACCGTCAGGAAACCGTCGGGCGCAATCAGCGTTATTCGACCCGGTCGTACGCCGCCGAGCGCCCCGAAGGCGAACGCTACTAGCCGCATCGCGCCGGCGTCGCCGGTCGTCTTCGGTCGACTCCGGGGACCTCGGCGCCGGCGACGCTGCGATCATCGATCTGTTGGCCGTGTCTCGGTCTGCCGAATTTCGCAAACGAAGGTGCGGCAATACGATACGAACTTCGTAAGACGGAGGACGAGCCAATGATGCAGGCCGCGCAGGCGGATGCCGCCCAGGCGAGCCCGGTCGACACCATCGACCTGCGCCGCGAGTTCGAGGACGTCGACATCGCGTCCGTGCTGGCGCAACTCGACCGCGAGCTGGTCGGGCTCGCGCCGGTGAAGACGCGGATCCGCGAGATCGCCTCATTGCTGATGATGGAGCGGATCCGCCGCAAGATGGGGCTGGCGACGACGTTCCCGACCCTGCACATGTCGTTCACCGGCAATCCCGGCACCGGCAAGACCACGGTCGCGATGCGCATGGCCGGCATCCTGCACCGGCTCGGCTTTGTCCGCCGCGGCCACGTCATCAGCGTCACGCGCGACGACCTTGTCGGTCAATACATCGGCCATACGGCGCCGAAGACCAAGGAGGTCTTGAAGAAGGCGATGGGCGGCGTCCTCTTCATCGACGAGGCCTACTATCTCTACCGCCCCGAGAACGAGCGTGACTACGGCCAGGAATCGATCGAGATCCTGCTGCAGATCATGGAGTCCCAGCGCGAGGATCTGGTGGTGATCCTCGCCGGCTATGCGGACCGAATGGAGAAGTTCTTCCAGAGCAACCCCGGATTCCGCTCGCGCATCGCTCATCACATCGATTTTCCGGACTATTCGGAAGGTGAGCTGCTGACGATCGCCGATATGATGCTCGACGGCCAGAACTACCGCTTCACGCCGGACGCCCGTGCGGCATTCGAGAAGTACATCGCGGTTCGTCGCACCCAGCCGTTGTTTTCCAACGCGCGCTCGATCCGCAATGCGCTCGATCGTATCCGCCTGCGCCAGGCCAACCGGCTGGTCTCGCGACTCGACCGCGTGCTGACGTCCGAGGACGTGATGTCGATCGAGGCCAGTGACGTGCTGGCGAGCCGGGTGTTTGCCAAGGGGCAAGTCAATGGGCGAGGTGAGGCGGAGGAGACCCGGCCATGAATCTTGTGCTGGTCAAGAGCTCACCGTTCGACGACATCAGGCGCCGTATCGCCGACGCCGAGGCCCTGATCTTCGATGTCGATGGCACCCTGGCGGAAACCGAGGAGATTCATCGAGAGGCTTTCAACGAAGCCTTTGTGGCGACCGCCATCGACTGGCACTGGGGCCGTAGGATCTACAAGGAGTTGCTGCGCGTCGCCGGCGGAAAGGAGCGCATCCGCGCCTTCGACCAGATACGCCGCTCCGGCCCGCCCTTGAGCGACGCCGTCATCGCCAGGGTTCATCGAGTCAAGACGGAACGTTTTGCCGCGTTGATGGCCGACAAGGGATGCGCGTTGCGGCCGGGCGTCAGAGCGCTGCTTGATGCAGCGCGGAGCCGCGAGCAGCGGCTGGCGATCGCAACGACGACCACGCGGGGCAATATCGACGCCCTGCTCGCACCCGTGCTGGGCGAGCATTGGGAGACGATGTTCGCCGCCGTCGTCGCGGCCGACGATGTTGCGCGCAAGAAGCCCGCGCCCGACGTGTATTTGGAGGTGCTGTCACAGCTTGATCTGCCGGCGGCGAGCTGCATCGCGATCGAGGATTCCGGCAACGGGCTGATGGCGGCGACCCGCGCGGGTGTCCCGGTGCTCATCACCCGCAGCCTGTATTTTCATGATGACAGTTTTGATGGCGCGCTCGCGGTGCTCGATGATCTCACCGTGCTCGCCATTTGACGAGATCCTTTGACTGACGTGTATTCCCGATTATGTACGCCACCGTGCGCATAGCTGCTCCTGTGCTCTCGTTCTATTGCTGTGCCGACAAGAACGTGTAATTCCTTGGTGGCATACTGTCATGTCGAGTCGAGGTCGTGGAGTATGGCCCGCACGCAGGCCAAGGTGAAACGTACGGACGTCGCCCGCACGGAAGTGTTGCGCGGGCGGGTGGGGCGGCCGCCGAAGGCGTTGGCCGGAGACATCGAAGAACGCATTCTCGACGCGGCGCGCGCGGTGTTTCTCGAGCGCGGCTTCGATGGCGCCAGCATCGACGAGATCGCCGAACGGGCGCCGGCGAGCAAGCCTACGATCTATGCGCGCTACTCGGGCAAGCCCGCGTTGTTCGCCGCCGTCGTGGCGCAGTCCATCGACGAGCTGATGAATTTCGATTCGTATACGCCGCCGGCGGGAACGGTCCAGGAGAAGCTGGTCGGCCTTGCGATCAGCATCGTCGATCGGGCGCTGAAGCAGTCGCTCGGACTGTTGCGGGTCACGATCGGCGAGGCCTATCGTTTTCCGGATCTCAGCCGCCAGCTGCATGAGGTCTCGCGCAAGCAGGCGACCGATGCCGTGGCGATGCTGCTGGCCGAAACGACCGGCGCATCCGGCATGTCCGTCCGCCGCGCGCCGTCGAAGGCGTCGGCTGCCTTGGCCGAAATCTTCATCGATCTGATCGTGATGCCGATGATCATGCGCTGCTTGATGGGTGCCAGCGAAAGGACCATCCGCAAGGAGCTGCCCGGCTTCGTTCGTGAACGTGTCAAGACGTTCCTGGCGCTGCAGTCCAAGTCGTAGCCGCTCAGTCGTAGCCGCTCAGCTCAGCGGCGCCGCAGCGCAGCCGGTTCGAGGGTCACCTGCTTCAGATCCTTGCCGCTGACGACGACGATGATGAAAGCGAGCTTGCCATCCTTGCTGATCAGGCCGCCGCTGATGGCCCTGCCGGCCGCGGATCGTTCGGCGATACGGACCGCATCCGACATCTTGAGCTGCACGGCGTTGAGTGCGAGCAGGCTGTCGCGGTCGCTGTCGTTCAGCCCCTGCACCGTCGAGAACAGCACGCTGTTGCGCACTTTCGCCGTCGTGCCGTCGATGTCGGACTCCCAGATCTGCCCACTCTGCAAGGTGCGGACCTTGTAGACGGGGACGTCGAGCCCGCCCTCGAAGCTGATGTCGGCGGTTTTCGAGCCGGGATGGATCCGCTCGGCGATCCGCAAGGCCTGGTGCAGCGACACCTCCGTCCGGCGGAACCTGTCGAGCTCGCGATCGATGGCCTCCTGGCTCAGCGCCGGATCATTGGCGTTGGAGGATTGTGGATCCATGGGGACTTGCGCCCCGCTGGTCGCGGCATCAGCAACGGCGTGCGCGAGGGGCGTCCATGACAACAGGATGAAGGTAAAGAGAATGATCCGTCTCATGGGCTGCCTGCTGTCTCCGACATCGGTCGGTGCTTGTAGAGCATTCTCGGCAAAACGGTTGTGCTAAAAACGAAACTGTATCGTTCTATAATTCGTTCCGCCGGATTGTCAAGATCGCGGCACCGGCGGTGTCTGGATCCAGAAGCGCGCGGAACGGGCGGTGTCGTAGCCTAACGCATAGAGCGA
>JBARNF010001271.1:0-9436 GCA_049802835.1 Bradyrhizobium sp. | reverse complement strand
ACACCTTGTCGAGCTTCTCGCCGTAGAAATCCAGGTAATCGATGTTGGCGTATTTCGGTCCCTTGATCACCGAGAACACGATGCCCTGGTCCTCCTCCGGCGCCAGCTCCTTCGAGGTGTGCATATAAAGGAAGCCGACCAGGCCGAGGATCGTGATGGCGAACAGCCCGGTGACCGGACGGTAGTCGAGCGAGCGGTCGAGCTGGCGGCCGTACCAGCGCGTCATGGCGCCGAATACGCGGTTGACCAGGCGCGCGAAACGGCCCTCCTCCGCGCTGCGCAGCAGCACCGAGCACATCATCGGCGACAGCGTCAATGCGATGACACCGGAGACGATGACGGAGCCGGCGAGCGTGAAGGCGAACTCGCGGAACAGCGAGCCGGTGAGTCCGCCGAGGAACCCGATCGGGGCATACACCGCCGCCAGCGTGATGGTCATGGAGACGACCGGGCCTACGATCTCGCGGGCGCCCTGCAGCGCGGCCTGCACCGGCGCCTTGCCCTCCTCCAGATGGCGGTGGATGTTCTCCACCACCACGATGGCGTCGTCGACGACGAGACCGATCGCCAGCACCATCGCCAGCAAGGTCAGCAGGTTGATGCTGAAGCCGAACGCCAGCATCATCGTGCAGACGCCGACCAGCGACAGCGGGATGGTGACGACGGGGATGATGACCGAGCGCAACGACGCCAGGAACAGGAAGATCACGACGATGACGATGAGGACGGCTTCGCCGAGCGTATGCTCGACCTCGTCGATCGAGGATTGGATGAACTTGGTGGAGTCGTAGGCCACCTTCATCTTCATCGAGGGCGGCAGGTTGCGCTCAAGGTCGGGGAACAGCGCGCGCACGCCCTTCACGATGTTGAGCGGATTGCCCTGCGGCGTCGCATCGACGCCGATGAAGATCGCGCGCTCGCCGTTGAAGGCGACGCTGGCGTCGGTGCTCTGCGCCGCGAGCTCGACGGTCGCGATGTCCTCCATGCGGACGAAGCCGCCGTCCTTGGCCTTGACGATCATCCGCTTGAACTGGTTGACGTCGGTCAGGCCGGTATTGGTCGAGACGTTGGAGACGATGAAATAGCCCTTGGACTGTCCGGCCGCCGACTGGAAGTTGTTGGCGGCGATCGCTGCCGCGACATCGGCCGGCGACACGTTGCGGCCGGCCATCTTCTCCGGATTGAGCCAGAGCCGCATCGCGAAGGTCTGGCCGCCGAGAATGTTGGCCGCGGCGACACCGTCGACGGTCGACAACACCGGTTGAACGACGCGCGTGAGGTAGTCGGAGATCGCCGAGCCCGACAGCTCCTCGCTGGAGAAGCCGATATACATCACCGACGTGGTCTGGCCGGTGGTCTTGGTCACGATCGGGTCGTTGGATTCCTTCGGGATCAGGTAGCGGACCGAGTTCACCTTGGCGAGCACCTCGGTGAGCGCCTGGTTCGGATCGAAGTTGAGCTTGATGTAGACCTGGATCGTGCTGGTGCCCTGTACCGACGACGAGGTGATGTAGTCGACGCCTTCGGCGGAAGCCACCGCCTGCTCAAGCGGCGTAGTGATGAAGCCCTGCATCAGGTCGGCGGAGGCGCCGGGATACACGGTCGTGACGTTCACGACCGTGTTCGACAGCTTTGGATATTGCCGGATCGGCAGCACGGTGGCGGCGCGCAGGCCCAGCAGCAGGATCAGCAGGCTGACCACGACCGACAGCACCGGGCGCTTGATGAAGATATCGGTGAAACGCATCGCGGCAATCTCGTCAGCAGGAGGCAGATGAAGTCCGAGCGGACCGCCGGTCATCGGCGGCCCAGCGTTGGATCAGGCGCGCGATCAATAGCGCGGCGGCTTGGCCGGCATCGGCGGCGGCGGATCGGTCGAGATCGCGACCGCGGCACCGGACTGGATCTTGAGCTGACCGACAGCGACCACGCGATCCCCGTCCTTCAGCCCCTTGATGATCACCGCGCGACCGTTGATCCGGTCGCCGGTCTGCACATAGATCCGGTCGGCCGTCAGCGTGGTCTTGCCGTCCTCGGTCTTCTTCTCGTTGATCACGAACACCGAGTCGCCATAGAGCGTGTAGTCGACCGCGGTCTCCGGCACCGTGAGCACCGGCGGCTTCTCCGGCAGCACCACGGTCGTGGTCGCAAACATGCCGGGCTTCAGGATGCGCTCGGGATTGGCGATCGTCGCCTGCACGCGGATGTTGCGCGTATCGGTGGCGAGCTGCGGCTCGATCGTCGTGATCTTGCCTTCGAAGGTCTTGCCCGGATAGGCATCGACTCCGACGCGCACGGTCTGGCCGACCTTCAATTGACCGCTGTCCTTCTCGGTCACGGTGAAGTTGACCCACAGCTCGGAGAGGTCGGTCAGCGACACGATCTGCGTTCCCGCGCTGAGATACTGGCCGACTTCGACCTTGCGGACGCCGAGGTCGCCGTTGAACGGCGCCCGCACCAGCTTCTGCGCGATCAGGGCCTCGGTCTTGGCGATACCGGCCTGCGCCTGGTCGAACGCGGCCTGCGCCTGATCGACGGTCGCCTGCGGCCCGAACTGCCGCGAGGCCAGCTGCTTGGCGCGGTCGAGCGACAGCTGCGCCACGGTCACCTGCGCCTTGTAGTTGGCGAGATCGCCCTGCTCCGGCGCGTCATAGAGCTGCACCAGCGGCGTGCCCTGCTTCACCGTCGTGCCCGGCTGGAACATGATCTCGGTGATGCGGCCCGAGACGTCGGAGGTCACGTTGACCTGATGCACGGCCGCGAGATCGCCGACGGCCGTCAGCAGGTTCGGCACCGTCTCCGGCGCCGCGGTGGCGGCGCTGACGCTGATCGGCGGCGGCTTGTTGTTGGCGAAGAACTGCGCGATCATCTTGTCGCGGAACATGTTGAACCACACCAGGCCGCCGACCAGCGCCGCGAGCAGACCGCCGACGATGATGAACCACAGCACCGGGCGGGTGCGCTTGCGCGGCTTGTCGTCGAGCGGCTTTCCGGAGAGCTTGGGTTCCGTCGCAATGTTCATGTCATGCACTTTCTGCCGTCGCCGGCCGGGCCGGAGGTTGCGACAATTCGTGGTCGAGATAGCACGCAATCGCGGCGTCGGTCAGTCCGATGCCGCGCAAAATGAACTCACTGAGCTGGCGCTCCAGGCTCGCTGCGGTTCCATAAGGCAGACACGGGGGCGATGGAAGCCGCGTCAGCGCCGCCATCAACACGGTGTGATGTGCAAACCAGAACAGATCGCGCGGCGCGGCCGCTGATCGCACGGCATCACCAGAGGCCACGGCGCTCTCCAGGGAGAAAACGAACTTGGCGCCGATCAGATCATCGATCTTCGTATACAACAGCCGCGCGAATTCACCATCGTCGAGATGGCTCGTGACCATCAGCCGCAGCCGCTGCTCTTCCTCGTCATTGGGGCCGTCGGCGATGCCGAGGAAATGCCTGACCATGCCGGTCATCATCTTGACCAGCGTGACCGTCGACGGCTCCTGTCCAAGCAGAAGCTCGAAGTCGGGATCGGTCTCGCACTCTTCTGCCAGGATCTCGGCGTAGAGCGCAGCCTTCGATTGGAAGTGCTTGAACAGCAGCGCTTCCGAGATCGCCGCCGCCGCTGCCACGCTCTTGGTCGTGGTGCCGGCATAACCGTGGCGCGCGAAGCAACGCTTGGCTGCACCGAGGATCAGCTGCCGCCTGAGATCGCTTGTCATGCGCAAGGTTGACATCGCTCGTGAGTAAATACTCACCTGATCCATGTCAAGAAACATACCGCGGCGCAGCGGAGCTCACCGGCTAAGCCATTGGAATCGCAAGATGGAGCGCGGGAGCATCGGAGGCAATTCGATACCGTCGAAAACGGACAATTGTGCGGCAGATCTTTCTCGCGCTCAAGCGGCAGTCCTGGTCCGCGCGTTTTCTTCTGCCGCAGGCCGTGCAACGGTCGGACCGACAAAACCAAGAATCGACCAAAGAACCGGCCGGGAGGACCATCGATGACCGACGACGCCGCGCTCGCCGCCCATTTCGATCTCGAGAGCCTGACGCCGGACTTCTACGCCGATCCCTATCCGACCTATCGCGCGCTCCGCCGGCATGCGCCGGTCAAGCGCATGCGCAACGGCTCCTATTTTCTCACCCGCTACGATGATCTCGTCACCGCCTACAAGGCGACCAAGACGTTCTCATCGGACAAGAAGCGCGAGTTCGCCCCCAAATACGGCGCCTCGCTGCTCTATGAGCACCACACCACGAGCCTCGTCTTCAACGATCCGCCGGCGCACACCCGTGTCAGGCGCCTGATCATGGGCGCGCTGTCGCCGCGCGCGATCGCGGAAATGGAGCCCGCTTTGATCGCGCTGGTCGACGGGCTGCTGGACCGGATCGCGGCCAAACACACCTTCGAGCTGATCGAGGATTTCGCCTCCGCGATTCCGATCGAGGTGATCGGCAACCTGCTCGGCGTCCCGCATGACGAGCGCGCACCGCTGCGCGACTGGTCGCTGGCGATTCTGGGAGCGCTGGAGCCGGTGCTGTCGCCCGAGCAGTTGTCCCGCGGCAACCAGGCCGTCGGCGATTTCCTGACCTATCTCGAAGGTCTGGTGGCGCGGCGGCGCGTAGCCCCCGGCAATCCCGAGCGCGACGTGTTGACGCGGCTGATCCAGGGCGAGGCCGATGGCGAGCGGCTGAGCGAGAAAGAACTGCTGCACAACTGCATTTTCCTGCTCAATGCCGGACACGAGACCACCACCAACCTGATCGGCAACGGCCTCGTGCTGCTGTGCCAGCACCCTTCCGAGAAGCGCAGGCTGATCGAAGCCCCCGGCCTGATCCGCACCGCCGTCGAAGAAATCCTGCGCTACGAGAGCTCGAACCAGCTCGGCAACCGCATGACCACCGAGCCGGTCGATCTCGGCGGCATCGCTCTCGACGCAGGGACATCAGTCACGCTGTGCATCGGCGCCGCCAACCGCGATCCCGCCCAGTTCGACGATCCCGAGCGCTTCGACGTCACCCGCCTCGCCAACCGCCACCTCGCCTTCGGCACCGGCGCGCATCAATGCGCAGGGATGGCGCTGGCAAGGCTGGAGGGCGCGGTGGCAATCTCGCGCTTCGTGAAGCGGTTTCCGAACTACCAGCTCGACGGCGAGCCGGTGCGCAGCGGCCGGGTGCGGTTTCGGGGATTTATGAGTGTGCCGTGTGTGGTTGGAATCTGAGGCGGATGACGTTGCCGCTGAGCGCGCGGAGCACCCGAAGCAATTCAGTCCGTAGGGCGGATTAGCGCAGCGTAATCCGCCACCCTCGAAATGGCTGACCCCTGTTGGAAGACCCACACCTCATCAAAGGTAACGACCGGGTCACGACCATCGCTCAGCCGGCGAATGGCGCCATATACCGTCACCGTTGCCGAGACAGCGGATTACGCTGCGCTAATCCGCCCTACGCGCTATTCGCTCCCAGATGACACCGCACGCTGAAGGCGTTGGTGCTCGCGTAATCTCGAAGCCGAAGCGACGGCGCACCTTGCGCACAAATGCAGCCCTTCACAACCTAAGATTGATCTCGCTCAATAGTGCTCGATAATTGTCGATGTATCGTACAAATACTTGACTTGGTTCGAAGGTCTAGCCGCTGATCCATGCCACCCAAAATTGGGGCGGATATCGAACGGCCGATGACGCGCTGTTTCGACCGCAACAAGCGTCCCTTCCCCTATTGCGAGCAGCTGCGCTCCCCTCTCTACGGGAGAGAGGCCGTTTCGGTCTCAACTAGCAAGAGGATGAATTCCATGACCGACAGCTTTCTTGGACTGCGCAGCGTGGCCGTCCTGTGCGCCGCAGCATTCACCGTTCTCACACCTGCTCGAGCACAGCAGCAAGGGGGCGATGTCGTGATCGCTTGGGGGACGCTCTACGAACACATAATTGCGAGCCACCAGGCTACGGGGCCAGAAACGCAGATGCGCAATTTGGCGGATATCCCGCTTAACGAGTTCGCGGGGTACACTAAGAGTCCGACGATCACCAAAGCGGGTTGTGCTGCGTTCGAACCAGCGGCCAGACAGCTCCAGTCCAGTGGGCTAACCTATGAAAACGCCTTGCAACAAGCGAGGGTCGCTGCGCAGCAAGGCGAAAGCTATTCCGGCGGTACGGACAGCAGCTATCGCAGCTGCCAGAGCTCCCATCCCTCGAATTGGGAAAGCAGCTGCAGAGCCTACCTTGGTGCGGATCAGAGGGCAGGCTACGCATCGGTCGCTGCAACCATGCGACTTGCCGTAATCTCCGCAATCGGAAGCTGGCGCGATATGTGCCAGAGCCAAACCTATACCGCTCCCGGACCAACAGCACCTACAATGACGCCGTACAGGGCGAATCCTGTTCCAATGCAACAAGACGAACGCCGCTCATCTCCACAACCGAAGCGAGCGCCGACAGCTGCAGAGGTGTGGCATCTGATGTACGATAGAATGATGGCGACACATCAAGTTACAGACCCGACCGAAGACACGGATACGACGATTACTGATGCCGGATGTGACAAGCTGGCACAGATGGCCGGAGCGCTATCATCCCACGAAAATTGGAGCTATGAACTCGCAGCAAAGCAAAGCGAGGACAGCTCGTCCGCACACCATCACGCAGTTGCAAGACTAGGCAACTGGGTGGGTATATGCCTGGGACGCGCTTTCGCAGGAGCTGTAGCTCCGCACTAACTGCGCCGACGACAGATCCCCAACTCCACCACCGTCACACTATCCGCCGGCGCCTGCCTACCGATGCTTCGCGGATCGCGGATCAAGAGCCTGCGCCAAGAAACTCATTTTGCGAGCCGTTTCAAACAGATCCCCTGCCCGGCCCTTGACGCAAGAATATTCTTCTTTCTTTTTATCAGAAATCGTGATTATCTCTCCGCGTCCCGTCTCGATAAGAGGGGCGCTTCGCGGTCGTCACGAACGTTGAGGCGGGATGCGGTGGGCGTGTTGGTGTTGCAGCGTGGGGGATCCCTGCGCCGACGAACGGCATCGATGCGCACGGTCAAGTCGCGTGGTCCTGGCACCCCGACGCTGGTGTCACGTTCGTGTCGGCGCTCACGCGCCGCGCGGGCAACTGTGGCCAAAAAGCCCGGCGCACCGGGGAGAACGCGAAGCAGCCGTTCCAACCATCGCGCGGGGAATGCCGGGTGTTCTCGGCTGAACCTGTGGTTCCTGCCGCCTGCATTTTTTTCCGCAGGCGGGCCATGGGTGCGGCCAGCGCCCGGCATTCCCCGTGCCCTCTGCTTGAGAGGGCAGGTCCAACGGCAAAGCTCGGACGCAGGATGCGCCGCGAGATGGCGAACACATGTCTCACCCCCGTCATTGCGAGCGAAGCGACGCAATCCAGAGCCGCGCACGCGAGTCCGGATTGCGTCGTCGCTTGCGCTCCTCGCAATGACGGGGGCAAGACAACATCGGGAGTGGGCTCGGCGTGGATGGCCGGGCCTTCGCCGCGCCGAAGGGGCTTCGACCCCGCAGACGGGTCAAGCCCGGCCATGGCGAAGAGAGATATGGGCTCAGAACACCGCGTGGTCGCCGCGCTCGGCCGCGGCCTCGCCGCGGATCAGCTGGGCGTAGTAGTCGAACAGCGTTTCGGAGCCCGTCGAGGGCGTGGCGTCGGCATCCTAGCGGTCGATCCGTGCGCCGCGAAAGCCTCACTCGGCCGCGCGCGGCGCCTTTTCCAGGATCAGCGTGTGGATGCCGCAGGTGCCGCTGTAGAGGCTCATCACCCGCGTGCCCGGCCTGCGGCCGGCGCGCGGCTCGGAGACCTGCAGGCCGGCGGCCAGCAGGCGCTGGCGCGTCGCCTCGATATCGGCCACCCGCCAGCTGAGGCCCCACAGCTTGTCATGGGCCTTGTCGTTGCCGGCGACCGGCCGCTTCACCACCTCGACGATCAGGTCGCCGCAGCGGAAGAACATCAGCTGGCCCCATTCCTGATGGGTGCGATCCAGCGCCATGTCGAGACCGAGCCGCGCGCCGTACAGCGCGGCGGCGCGTTCCGGGTCCTCGGTCGAGACCACGATGTGATCGAGGCCGAGCACGGCGGTCTCCGCGGTCTTGGCCGAGGGCGGGCGCGGCTGGCCAAGTTCCAGGAAGAACATGCGTACGCCGCGGGTGAGATCGGTCATGGCGCGCGTGCGCTTCCAGTGCAGTGTCTGGCCCGACATCCTGTCGGTGTTGTCGACCTCGGCGATCGGGTCAGGCTTCAGCGCGACGCGCTCCAATCTGCGATGCATCCTGGCGATGTCGTTGGTGGCGAAGCAGATGCTGGCGAGCCCCTCGCCCCAGATCTTGATGACGTTGCGGATGCGCTCGGCGGCGGCGCTCTGGCCGGCCGGCGCCATCAGCTCCAAGGTCATGTTGTCGAGCGTGAACAGGACGCGGTCGGCGCCCTCTCCGGAATTCTGCCAGGACGGCTTGCGCGCGAGCAGCGCTTCGAAGGCGGCGCTGCCGGCCTGGATGTCCTCCAGCAGGACGACGACGTGGTCGAGACCGGTGATCACGGAAACAGCCCTCGCGAGTTCTTGGCGGCCCGCACCTTCTCCACCCCGATCGCCATCGCCGCGGTCCGGTGCGAGATGTTGTCGGCCTTGGCGCGCGTCAGCATCCGCTCGAAGGCGCGGTCGAGAATCTGGTACTCGCGCCGCATCACTTCCTCTTCTTCCCAGAACAGCTGCTGCAGGTCCTGGACCCATTCGAAATAGCTGACGACCACGCCGCCGGAATTGCAGAGAATGTCGGGAATGAGAAAGATCTCGTTGCGGCGCTGGTCGAGCACCAGATCGGCGTCCGGCGTGGTCGGGCCGTTGGCGGCCTCGGCGATGACCCGGCATTTCAGGTTGGCGGCCACTTTGGCGTCGATCACGCGCTCGACCGCAGCCGGGACGAGGATGTCGCAGGCCAGCGTGAGGATCTCGGCGGAATCGAACGCGAGCTCGGTAGAGAAGCCGGCAATGCTGCCGCGCGCAGTCGCGTGCTCCATCAGCGCTGGGATGTCGAGACCGCGCGGATCATGGAGCGCGCCGGTATGATCGCTGACCGCAATCACCTTCATGCCCATCTGGTGAAAGCCGAGGGCGGCGTAGGAGCCGACATTGCCGAAGCCCTGCACCACGGCCGTGGACTTGGCCGGATCGATCCCGAGCTCATCCATGACCCGGCGCGAGACGTGGGCGACGCCGCGGCCGGTCGCCTCGCGGCGGCCGAGCGTGCCCCCGGAGAAGACAGGTTTGCCGGTCACGATCTCCATCACCGTCTGGCCCTGGTACATCGAATACGTATCCATGAACCACGCCATCACCTGCTCGTTGGTGCCCATGTCGGGCGCCATCACGTCGGTGTGCGGGCCGACGAAGGGAATCATCTCCTGCATGTAGCGGCGGGACAGCGATTCGAGCTCGCGCCTGG
>JBARNF010001270.1:0-8381 GCA_049802835.1 Bradyrhizobium sp. | reverse complement strand
AGGGCATGCAGCTCGTTCGGATCGATCCGCGGCAGGGTCGCCAGCAGCGCCGCGGTCCGGGTCTGCAACTGCAGCCCGTCACCGCCCAGCAGCATCAGAGTGCGCGAGACGCTGCCTTCGGAGGCGGCCGCCGCGTCCCGCAGCGCAGGGTCGGCCGAATCGATCCCCGTGGCCTCCGCCGCGGCCAGGATCACCTGCTCCGTCGGCAGCGCCCGCAAGGACAGCCTGCGGCAGCGCGACTTGATGGTGGCCAGCACCCGCGCCGGCGCGTTGCTGATCAGCAGGAACAGCGACTGCTGCGGCGGCTCCTCGAGGATCTTGAGCAGCGCATTGGCCGCATTGGGATTGAGTTCGTCCACGGTGTCGACGATGCAGACCCGCCAGCCCTCGACCGCGGCGGTCGAGCCGAAGAACGAGATGGTCTCGCGGGTCTCGTCGACCGTGATCACGGTGCGCAGCACGCCCTTGTCGTTGGCCGAGCGCTCCAACGTCAGCAGCCCGCCATGGGCTTCCGAGGCGATCAGCCGCGCGACGTGGTCATCCGGGGCGACGAACAGCGAATCGGCTGCGTGGACCGCGGCGGCAGCGGGATCGCGGTGCGCCAGCACGAAGCGCGCCATACGGTAGGCCAGCGTCGACTTGCCGATGCCCTGGGGGCCTCCGATCAGCCAGGCGTGCGGCATCCGTCCGCTTCGATAGGCCGCCAGCAGCGCCGCCTCGGCCTCGCGATGCCCGAACAACGCGCTGGTTTCGCGCGGATGGCGGACCGCGATCTCCGGCTCGACCTTGCGCGCGCTCATGATGCCGCCGCCACCGCCGTGAAGAGGCGCTCGCGGACCGCGTCCCAGACGACGTGCGAGACCGAATCAGTGCTGCCCGCCGCATCGATCAGCACGCAGCGCTTCGGCTCGTCCGCGGCGATGCGGTGGAAGGCGTCGCGGAGCCCTTGGTGAAACTTGACGTCCTCGCTCTCGAAGCGATCCGGCGCGCCGCTGCCACGGCGTGCCGCGGCCCGCTGCATTCCGACATCGACCGCAACGTCGAGGATGATGGTGAGGTCCGGCTTGAGGTCGCCGATCGTGACCCGCTGCATCGCGTTGAGCACGTCGGGGGCGACCTTGCCGAGGCTGCCCTGGTAGGCGCGGGTCGAATCGAAGAAGCGGTCGCACAGCACCCAGCTGCCCTGGTTCAGCGCCGGCAGAATCACATTGCGCACATGGTCGTCGCGGGCGGCTGCAAACAGCAGCGTCTCGGCCTCCGGGCCGAGCAGCTTGCCCATGCCCGACAACACCAGATGGCGCATGATCTCGGCGCCAGGCGAGCCACCCGGCTCGCGCGTCAGCACGATGCGCACACCCTCGTTCTCAAGACGGTTGGCCAACATCTTGATCTGCGTGGATTTTCCGGCGCCCTCGCCGCCCTCGAAGGTGACGAATCGGCCGCGGCCAGGACCGCGTTTCAGAGCAGCTTCCGCCATGTCTCTAGAGCTTCTCGGCGCCGGCGCGGAACATGCCGATCACGAGCTCGCTGGCTCCATCGATCGCGCGCCGCATCGTCGACCCCCTGTCCACCGCTTCCGCAGCATAGACGGGTGCCTCCATGGCGATATTGGGGCCGCGCCAGACCCTGACAACCCCGACCCTCTGCCTGGGCTCGATCGGGGCCTTGACCGGACCGCTGTAGACGATGCGCGCGATCAGCTTGTCGCCGCCGTTCTTCTGTACCATGACCTTGACCGGCACGGGGCTCGACAGCTTGACCGAGCGGCTCTCGCCGCCGAACACCTTGGCGTAGCCGATCGGCTGGTCTGCCGCGAACAGGGTGCGGGTCTCGAAATTGCGGAACCCCCATTCCAGCATCTTCTTGGCTTCGGTGGCGCGATCCTCGGAATCCTCCAGGCCGTTGACGACCACGATCAACCGCGTGCCGTTCTGCACGGCGGAGCCGACCATGCCGTAGCCGCCCTCCTTGGTGAACCCGGTCTTGAGACCGTCGGCGCCCTCCATCGCGTTCAACAGAGGATTGCGGTTCTGCTGCCGGATCTTGTTCCAGGTGAACTCCTTATCGCCGAAGATCTTATAGAACTCCGGGAAATCCAGGATGATGTGCCGGGCGAGCATTGCAAGCTCGCGAACGGTCATCTTGTTGCCGGGATCGGGCAGCCCGTTGGAATTGGCGAATGTCGATCTGGCGAGGCCGAGCTCGCGCGCCCGCTTGGTCATGTAATCGGCCGCGAAAATCTTCTCATTGCCGGCCATGCCCTCGGCCAGCGCGATGCAGGCGTCGTTGCCGCTCTGGATGATGGCGCCGTGCAGGAGGTCGCTGACCGAGACCTTGCTGTTCAGCGCCGCGAACATCGTCGAGCTGCCTGAGGGGGCCCCGCCGCGGCGCCAGGCATTCTCGCTGATGCGGTATTCGTCGTTGAGCTTGATCGTGCCCTCTTTGACCGCGTTGAAGACGACTTCGGCGGTCATCAGCTTCATCATGCTGGAGGGCGCGCGCAGCTCGTCCGCGTTCTTCTCGAACAGCACGCTACCGCTGTTGGCCTCCATCAGGATCGCGGTCGGCGCATCGCCGTCGAAGCCGCCATCCTCCTTGCGGGCACCCTGGACGCTCTGGTTGGCGGCGTAGAGCAACCCACTCCAGCCGACCGCAGCCACCGCCACCAGGGCGACGAGCACGCGCGTCGTCCGTCCGGACGTGAAACCGGTACGGCGGAACGGTAAGGTCATGAAATCCATCGGCTAAGCTCTGGAGCGCGCTTGGATTCTACCAGCTGAGCGGTGCGCAAACAACTCGGCAGTCCTGCGGAAGCTGCCGCTGTCCCGTGATTTGCATGGCCCTGCGCGCGGTGCGATACCTGATCGCGACCGACAATGGAAAATCAAGAAAACGAGGGTGGAAACCGTGTCGTCGACCCGCATGATCAAGGCTAATGGGATCGATCTGTTCGTGCGCGAACAGGGCGAAGGACCGCTCGTCGTGCTCTGTCACGGCTGGCCCGAACTGTCCTATTCGTGGCGGCACCAGATCCCGGCGCTGGCGGCGGCGGGCTATCGGGTCGCGGCGCCTGACATGAGGGGATTCGGGCAGTCCGAGGCCCCGGCAGACATCTCCGCCTATACGATCTTCGACATCGTGGGTGACATGGTGGCGCTGGTCGGAGCACTCGGCGAGCGCCAGGCGGTGATCATCGGTCATGACTGGGGCGCGCCGGTGGCCTGGCACGCCGCGCTGTTCCGGCCCGACATGTTCACGGCCGTCGTCGGCTTGAGCGTGCCTCCCCCGTTTCGCGGTCGCGCCCGGCCGCTCGACATGCTCAGCGCCGGCGGCATCGAGAATTTCTACTGGCAGTATTTTCAGACCCCCGGTGTCGCCGAGGCGGAGCTCGAGCGTGACGTGGCGCTGACGATGCGTACGATGCTCGCGCGCGGTTTCTCCAATCCGCAATCGCTGTTCGTCGCACCGGGGAAGGGATTTCTCGGGCAGGTGAACCCTGACCTTCCGCGGCCGTTCTGGCTGAGCGAGGCCGACCTCGCGCACTTCATCACGGCCTACCGCGCCTCCGGCTTCCGCGGCGGCCTCAACTGGTATCGCAACATCGATCGCAACTGGGAGCTCACCGCGCCCTGGCAGGACGCGACGATCCGGCAACCGTCGCTGTTCATCGCAGGCAGCGAGGATGCCGTCGTAACCGGACTCATCGGCGCCAAGCGCGTTCAGGAGATGCAGCGCGTGCTGCCCGACCTCAGGCGCAAGCTGATCATCGACGGCGCCGGGCACTGGATCCAGCAGGAACGTGCTGACGAGGTGAATGCGGCGCTGATCGCGTTCCTGCGCGAGGTTTTGCCGTCGACGGCGTGACAGCCCTCTCAGTCGCCGAGCCGCAGCTGCATCCCCAGATGCGAGGCGGTGGCATCGCTCTCCAGCTCGGTGAAACCGAGACGGCTGTAGAAGCGTCTTGCACCCTCATTTGTCGCCGCCACCGCGAGCGTCAGCACGGCGGCGCGCTGCTCGCGCGCCGTAGCTACGACGGCTTCCATGACGGCTCGGCCGACGCCAGCACTGCGTACGGATGGCAGCAGCGCCACGTCGACCACGTGCCACTGCTGCGCCGTGCGGTCGAGCAGCAGGCGGCCGATCGGGATGCCCTGCCCCAGGACGATGAGCGATCGCGCCGCGGGAAACTGCGCGGCATAGCCGGCAACTTGCGCGCCATACTGCTGCGCCAGAATGAGATCGACCATGTCGGGCGGAAGGCCGCCGGCGGCGAGTTGCGCGCCTTTGACCGTCTTGAACAGATCACGCAGAAACGGCGCGTCGCCGGGCTCGGCAAGCCGCAGCCGCAAGCGCGGGTCCTGCGGCACGACATCCGACACGATCGTCGTCACCGCGATCGCGCCAGCCGGGTCAGGAGTTATTGAACGACGGGAAGATGCCGGCATAGGCGATGCACCAGATCAGTGCCTGGGTCGGCTGCGTGTTGTCATGGGGCAGCCCCTGCCCGGTCAACGTCATGCCATTCGGTGCGAGAGTGGTGGTGCTCGGCAGCGGCACGAAACCATTGAAGATGGGATCGATGGCGGCCATGTTCGCGGCCGTGCCGGGACCAGGCGCGGCATTTGCCGCCGTCTTGCTTCCCAACTGTAAACCGTGAGTGTGCATAGCCATCTCACTGGTCGTCAGATTGACCGTGCTGCTGCCGATCGTTTCGCCGATCACGCGTGGCTGGAGACCCGGACCGTCACCTTGACTGTTGGTGATGCAGCCGCTCAGGTTGGGCAGTTGAAAATTGGTGGTTCCGTTGCCGCCGAAGGCGGTGCCGATCAACGCGAACAGCGGTGTGAATTGCTGGATCGGCAGCAATTGGCCAAAGCACGGCAGCCAGCCCTGGTTGAAGCCCTGGGCCGCAAAGGTAAACGGAAAGGCCTGGATTTCGCCGATATACGGGTCTGACACGGGGTGTCTCCTCAAATCCACTGAAGCGCGAAATCTACCGATGGAAGCGGGCGGGAATGATCAGCCCGATGACGGAAAGATGCCGCTGAAGCAGATGCAGTAGTTGCCCACGACCGTCGGCATGATGTTGTTGTGCGGCAAATTGTTACCTGCAAACGCGACACTGGCCGCCATCGTCTCATACGGCGCGGCGTCCGCTGCCGGCGCGTAGAGATTTCCGGCTGACGCCGTTGCCAGGTGAACCGTCGCCCCCGGCGTCGGCGTTGCGGCCGCGACGGTCGACGACATCAGCGCGTGGTTATGCACGGGCATCTCGTTCTCGATCAGGACATGTCCGTCCTCTCCCGCGATCTCGCCGAGCACATAGAGCGGCAGAGCCGGCCCCTGACCCTGGCCAATCGGCACCCGGCCGCGCAAATCGGGTGCATTGAACGTCTGCACGCCATCGCCGCCATAGGTGGTGCCGATGATGGTATAAAGCGTATCGTATTGTGCGATCGGCAGGCTTTGTCCATTGCAGGCCAGCCAGCCATCCGGCACCCGTGGGAACCCGAATAGCCGGATTTCGCCGATAAAGGGGTCTGACATCGCCGAAGTCCCTTTCAAGCATCAAATTGCAAAGCAGGGTCAGGAATGGGTCGCCTCTCACGAAGCGCAGTTCGGGAAAAGCTCAATCGTGGAGGCTGTTTGCTGGAGCCGAACGCTTCGCGGTCGAAGTCTCAGTCGCGGGACGGAAAGATGCCGTTGAGCGCGATCATGTAGCTGATGACCAGATAGGGCTGCATGTTGTTGTGAGCTTGATCGCCGCCTTCGTCGACAACATTCGTCCCCGGCGCGAGCGGCACCTCTCCGCTGCCTGCGGTCAGGAAAATAGACTTTGGGCCGGCTGGCGGAACTGTGTTGGTGCCGAACAGATTGTTGGCCGGAGCAGCTCCTCTTCCCGATCCCTGGGTTGTCGATACCTGAATCATGTGATTGTGGCTGGGAAGCTGTTGCGCGTTCAATGTCACCGAAACCGTGCCGCTGGTCATGCCGGCAGGAAAGTTACCACCGCCGCCGGTGGATCCGAGAATCCCGCGGCCGCGTAAGTCGGGCAGCCCGAATGTCCTGATGCCATCACCGCCGTAGTAGGTCCCGAGCAATGAAAACAGCGCCTGATTGGTCTGGATTGCCATGAGGGCGCCGTTGCACAGCGCCCACCCTCTTGGCACGATCGTGCCGGCAAAGGGCATGATCTGCCCCAAAATGGGCTGAAACGGCATGCTCCCCCCTCTTCCAGCAGGCGATGGATCGCCTCTTCATTGAAGCGCGGAATATTGACGCGCGGTGGGTTAAAAACGCAGTGCGTCACGATCGATATGCTCGCAAAGATTGTTAGTGGGCGGAACCGGAACAGTCAAGCCTGCACGCGCAGTCATCGACGGCAACAACTTCTGGCGGTGCCGCTCGCGCTGCGAGCGCCGCTGAGTCGGCTGCAACGCAATATGTGCTGCTGCGGGAGGGCGCGGCGCGCCCAGGCCGTTCCACTACACACTGCTCTGTTGCCGAGCTGCAACTGATGGTCGAAAACTGCCCGCACTGACTGGGTTATGCCGGGAACAATCGTCTGCCTGCTTGCTCGCAGCGCCTAGTCACGGCCTAATGCAAGCAAACGACCTAATACACACAATAACAGTCGAATTTTTGATCAAGGATTTTGTAGCGGCCTCGACCAGCTCGAGGGCGAACCGCGAGGGGGCGTGGTGAATTTCACGAGTCGGACCGGACAGCGCTGTCTCGCGGTATTGCGCGCGGCTGCATGGCAAGCAATGCGACAGGTCTGCGTCGTTGCTGTGGTGCTGCTTGGCTCCATGGCCGCGGCAACTGCAGCCTGCAATGTCACGACCGCATCGACCAGCGCCGCCGCGATTACTATCAACGGAACCGGCGGCGGCAACACGGTCGGTCTTTGCGTGACCGACGACCACGTCGTGTGGGGCCTCTACGGCACATCGAATGGAGCGAACCCAAACGCTGATGCCAATGTCACCTATCCGCTGACCGGTGCGGGAACCAATACCAATCTGAACTATTCGAGTAGCAAAGCCACCTACACCATTTCGCCGGTGCAGGATTCAGGCAATCTCACTTTCCCGGAATACGACATCACATTGAATACGGTCTCGGGAGCGGGCACCGACACGATCACGCTCTGGTATGCGCACAATTGCTCATTCTCCGGCAACTGTTCCGCGCCATCGACGACGGACACGACCTTCACCATCACCGTCACCCTGCCGTCGCCGACGGTGACGGCGGTCTCGCCGACATCAGGATCCGTGGCGGGCGGCACCTCGGTGACGATCACCGGCACCGGCTTCAGCGGGGCGACCGCGGTGAATTTCGGCGCCACGCCTGCGACGGGCTTCACGGTCAATTCGGCCACCTCGATCAGCGCGACGTCGCCGGCCGGCACCGGGACCGTCGACGTCACGGTGACCAGTGGCGGCGCGACATCGGCAACCTCGGCGGCGGACCACTTCACCTATCTCGTCACACCGACCGTGACATCGATCTCGCCGACGGCGGGACCGACAACCGGTGGCACGTCAGTCACGATCACCGGTACCGGCTTGACCGGCGCCACCGCGGTCAATTTCGGCGCGACGCCTGCGACCGGCTTTACAGTCAATTCGGCGACCTCGATCACGGCAACGTCGCCGGCCGGGACCGGCACCGTCGACGTGACCGTCACGACCCCCGGCGGGACTTCGGCAACCAGTGCCGCTGATCAATTCACCTATGTTGCAGCACCGACGGTGACATTGATCTCGCCGACAACGGGTCCTGGTGCTGGCGGCACTTCGGTGACGATCACCGGCACCGGCTTCAGCGGGGCGACTGCTGTCAATTTCGGCGCGACGCCTGCGACCGGCTTCACGGTCAATTCGGCCACCTCGATCAGCGCGACGTCGCCGGCCGGCACCGGGACCGTTGACATCCGGGTCACGACCGCCGGCGGCACGTCGGCCACCTCGGCTGCCGACCAGTTCACCTACATTCCCACGCCGACCGTGACCTCGATCTCGCCGACAGCGGGCCCCACGGCCGGCGGCACGACGGTGACCGTTACTGGCACCGGCTTCACCGGGGCGACGGCGGTCAATTTCGGCGCGACGCCTGCGACCGGCTTCACGGTCAACTCGGCGACCTCGATCACAGCAACATCTCCCGCCGGCACCGGCACCGTCGACGTCCGTGTCACCACCGCCGGCGGCACCTCGGCGACCTCGGCGGCGGATCAATTCACCTATGCCGCCGTACCGACCGTGACCTCGATCTCGCCGACGGCGGGACCGACAACCGGTGGCACGTCAGTAACGATCACCGGTACCGGCTTCACCGGCGCAACGGCAGTCAATTTCGGCGCCACGCCCGCGACC
>JBARNF010001269.1:0-2897 GCA_049802835.1 Bradyrhizobium sp. | reverse complement strand
GCTCGGCCCCGACGGCCATCCGACCCGCGGCGGCTTCCTGCCGCCGGTGCCGTTGCCGCGCCGGATGTGGGCCGGCGGCGAGGTCCAGTTCATCGATCCCCTGCGCGTCGGCGACCTCGCCACCCGCGTCTCGACCATTTCCGATGTCAGCTTGAAGAGCGGTTCGACCGGACAGCTCTGCTTCGTCGCGGTCGAGCATGTCGTGACGACGCCGCGCGGCACAGCCATTCGCGAGCGGCAGGACATTGTCTACCGCGACATGGGCGGTGCGCAGGCCGCGCCAGCGAAGGCGCCGCCGGTGGCGCAGCACAGCGAGACGCACGTCTCCGATCCGGTGCTGCTGTTTCGCTACTCGGCGCTGACCTTCAACGGCCACCGCATCCACTACGATCGCGACTACGTCACCAAGGTCGAGGGCTATCCGGGGCTGATCTTCCACGGCCCGCTGCAGGCCGCGCTCTTGGTCGAGTTCGCCGCCAGGCTGAAAGGCAAGGCGCCGGCGACGTTCAGCTATCGCGGCGTGCAGCCGCTGTTCGAGGGCTCGGAATTCTCAGTCAACGCCAATGTCATTGATGCGGGGTTGGACGTTTGGATCGCCAATGCCGAGCGGCAACCGACCATGAAGGGCACCGCGACCTGGTAGAATACGTCCCGTCGTTCCGGGGCGAGGCGTCGCGTCAAAATGGCGAAGCCATTTTGCGCAGAGCATCGCCCCGGAATGACGACAAACAACGATCGCTCCCGAGGAAACGTCTTGTCCGGCAAGTCTCCCAAAACCAAGCCCCTCACCGTCAAGCAGGCCACCTTCGACCTGCTGCGCGCCTTCGGCATCAAGAAGGTCTTCGGCAACCCCGGCTC
This sequence comes from Bradyrhizobium sp., assembly GCA_049802835.1. Classification (GTDB taxonomy): domain Bacteria; phylum Pseudomonadota; class Alphaproteobacteria; order Rhizobiales; family Xanthobacteraceae; genus Bradyrhizobium. Next base: position 2,039 of record JBARNF010001269.1, on the reverse strand, counting down.
GACCGAGCTGCCGTTCCTGAGCGATTGGCCCGCTGACATCGACTACGTGCTCGGCCTGCAGGAGGCCTCCGTGGTCGGCATGGCCGACGGCTATGCGCAGGCGACGCGCAATGCCGGCTTCGTCAATCTGCATTCGGCGGCCGGGGTCGGCAACGCGCTCGGCAACATCTACACCGCGCATCGCAACCAGACGCCGCTGGTGATCACCGCCGGCCAGCAGGCGCGTTCGATCCTGCCGCTGCAGGCGTTCCTCTACGCCGAGCGCGCGTCCGAATTCCCCCGTCCTTACGTCAAATACAGCGTCGAGCCGGCGCGGCCGGAGGACGTGCCGGGCGCGATCGCGCGCGCCTACTACACGGCGATGCAGCCGCCGTGCGGCCCGACCTTCGTCTCGATCCCGATCGACGACTGGATGCATCCGGCCCAGCCGCCGCTCATCGCGCGAAAGCTCAGCCGCGAGCTCGGCCCCGACCGCGCCGCGATGGACGAACTGGTGAATGCGCTGAACACCAAAAAAAACCCGGCGCTCATTGTCGGACCCGGCATCGATCGCGCCGGATGCGTTGAGCTAATGGCGCAGGTCGCGGAGAGGGCCAAGGCCGGCGTCTGGGTCAGCCCGTTCTCGGCGCGCTGCTCGTTTCCGGAACGGCATCCGCACTTCCAGGGCTTCCTGCCTGCCTCGCCCGGTCAATTATCGGAGGCGCTCAAGGCGTACGACCTGGTCGTGGTGATCGGCGCGCCCGTCTTCACCTTCCACGTCGAGGGCCACGCCGCGATCTTCGACGGCGCCACGGCGATCTATCAGATCACCGACGACGCCGAGGGCGCGGCCGTGCCGCCGGTCGGCACCAGCATCGTCGCCACCATGCGCCCGGCGCTGTCGCTGTTGCTGGAGCTGCTGCCGGAGACGAAGCGCGCGGCGCCCAAGGGCCGCGTGCTGCCGAACGCGCCGAAGCCGGCCGATCCGATCCCGGTCGACTATCTCCTGCACACGCTGTCACAGGCCCTGCCCGCAAACAGCGCGGTCGTCGAGGAGGCGCCCTCGCACCGGCCGGTGATGCACAAGTTCATGCCGATGCCGGGCGCGGACTCGTTCTACACGATGGCGAGCGGCGGCCTCGGCTACAGCCTGCCGGCGGCCGTTGGCATGGCGCTGGGACGGCCGAAAGATCGTACGATCTGTCTGATCGGCGACGGCTCCGCGATGTACTCGCTGCAGGCGCTGTGGACCGCCGCGCAGCGCAGGCTGCCAATGACCGTCGTCGTCATCAACAATTCCGGCTACGGCGCGATGCGCTCGTTCAGCCAGGTCATGCAGGTGCGCAATGTGCCCGGGCTCGATCTGCCAGGGCTCGATTTCATCAAGCTCGCGCAAGGCGTGGGCTGCGACGCGGTCCGCGTGAGCAAGGCGGCCGAGCTCGAAGCCGCCCTCGCGCGCGGCCTTGCCCACGACGGCACGAGCCTCGTCGAGGTCATGGTGGATTCCGCCGTTCCCCTGCTCTACGCGCCAAAGAACTGACGGCGTTCGGTCTACGGACGCTTCGTCAAGACGTTCTAACTAACGCGACAACACGTCGCAGCCTCGGTGGCAACAGCATGGCGTGCCCCGAAATCCGCACCGGCCGGCCGCATCGATGGAACGGCGCTTTCCGCGGCAAGCAATTGTTTCAAAAGCTTTCTGCTGAATTCCGCCGGCGCCTTGCGGCCAAGCTGCCGCAAAGACCGCGAAATCCTGCCGCGCCCTGGCGGGAGACGCCATGCCACGTGCAAGGTCCGACCATCCTGCAATCAAAAATCATTGTCAAAAGGAACGCCATACAATTCAGCGTACCAAGGGAGTTGAGCTGATGGCGGACAAGAAGAACCTTCAAACCGCATCATCGAGGAACGACCTCTATCGCCACGTCAGCGTGTTGGCCCTGATGTCTGCCCTGGCGATCACGGCGCTACCGCATCAGGCCAACGCGCTCGCCACGTCCGCCACCACCAACGCCGCGGCTCAGGCGGCGCAGAATGCCGCGGCAAAGGCTGCTGCGGCC
>JBARNF010001268.1:0-2796 GCA_049802835.1 Bradyrhizobium sp. | reverse complement strand
CGATATGCGGCTCGATGCGCTGCTGGTCGGGACCCGGAGCGGGAACCGAGGCGAACGCCTCGCGCGCTGATTTCGACGCCTGAGCGGTCGCTTCGCCCAAGGTCTCGGCTTCGGCGACGACGTCGCGAAATCCCTTCAGGCCCTGATCCGACAGCGAGGGCCGATCAGAGAGCCCGCGGCGGCTCGCCGGCGGCCGCTGCCCCGATTCGGTAGCCCCCGGCTTAGGGCTTTCCGGCGGTTTTGCTTCGGCCTTCGGCGCCGGAGCGGCGGGCGCAGTAGATTCGGGTTTCGGCGGCGGCGGTGGCGCCGGCTTGTCGGCGCGCGGAGGCGTGGGTTCCACCCGTGCGCGGCGGGCCGATTCGGCCTCGATCTTGCGGATCGATTCCTCGAGCGCCAGGCGCTCGCGCGTGATGTCCGATTCGCTCAAAGCGGGGCTGACGCCGCGCAGCTGGGTCACCAGCGCGGTGCGGGCGCGCTCGTACAAAGCGCGGCGGGCCTCGCCGGAATTCTTTTCGAGACCGGCAACGGCTTTGGCGATCAGCGGGTAATAGTCAGCCATCAGCCCCAGCTACAGGTTCCGGAGAGATGATCGCATTCTCCTAATTCTCGAATGGGTTGTGGACCAGAATTGTGTCATCCCGCTCGGGGCTGGTCGAGAGCAAAGCGACCGGGCAGCCGACCAATTCCTCGATCCGCCGCACGTATTTGATCGCCTGCGCCGGCAGCTCGGCCCAGGATCGCGCCCCCGCGGTGCGATCCTTCCAGCCCGCGATGGTCTCGTAGATCGGCTCGACCCGCGACTGGGCGTGTTCGCTGGCCGGCAGATAATCGATCTCGCGCCCGTCCAGGTGATAGCCGGTGCAGACCTTGATCTCGTCCAGGCCGTCGAGAATGTCGAGCTTGGTGAGCGCCAGCCCGTTGATGCCGCTGGTGCGGACCGTTTGCCGCACCAGGATCGCATCGAACCAGCCGCAACGGCGCCGCCGGCCGGTGACGGTCCCGAATTCGCGGCCGCGGTCGCCGATCAGGCGCCCGATCTCGTTCTCCTGCTCGGTTGGGAACGGTCCCGCGCCGACGCGCGTCGTATAGGCCTTGCAGATGCCGAGCACATATCCGATCGCCGAGGGCCCGACGCCGGAACCGGTCGCCGCCTGCGCCGCCACCGTGTTGGAGGACGTCACGAACGGGTAGGTTCCGTGGTCAACGTCGAGCAGAGCGCCCTGCGCGCCCTCGAACAGGATGCGCTTGCCTTCCCGGCGCTTCTGATCGAGCAGCGACCAGACCGAATCCATGTAGGGCAGAACCAGCGGCGCCACGCGCGCCAGACCGTCGTAAAGCGCCGCGCCGTCGACCTCGCTCATGCCGAGACCGCGGCGCAGCGCATTGTGATGCGCCAGCAGGCGTTCGATCTTGGCCTTGAGCGTCGGCAGGTCGGCGAGATCCATGAGGCGGATCGCGCGCCGGCCGACCTTGTCCTCGTAGGCCGGACCGATGCCGCGCTTGGTGGTGCCGATCGCCGAGCTCGCGGTTTCGCGCAGGGCGTCGAGTTCCTGATGCAGCGGCAGGATCAGCGTGGTGTTCTCGGCGATGCGCAGCCGCTCGGGCGTGATCGTGACACCCTGCGCGGACAGCCGGCCGATCTCCTCGACCAGGGCCGTGGGATCGAGCACGACGCCGTTGCCGATCACCGACAGCTTGCCGCGAACGATCCCCGACGGCAGCAGCGACATCTTGTAGGTCTTGCCGTCGATGACCAGGGTGTGGCCCGCATTATGGCCGCCTTGGAAGCGGACGACGACGTCGGCCTGCTCGGAGAGCCAGTCGACGATCTTGCCTTTACCCTCATCCCCCCACTGGGACCCGACTACCACCACGTTCGCCATGAAGTACCTTTGCCCATTCGACCGAGCTGCGTGGACGCGACCGACGGCCGGGCCACCCAATGCGGGGATGTCCCCTCGGATACTGGATGATGCCTCAAGAGGCAAGGCGGCGAAGCCGCCGCAGCCGCGAATCGCGCGAGCAACTCGCTGATTTTTCACGCCCTTCCCGGCCCGGCCGGGGCCGAAACGGTGCCCGGAGGCCGCTCAGGGACGCTGCGGCTGGAGGGTGATGGACTTGTCGGCGGGCCAGCGAATCCGCCAGCCGAGCCGGATGTCGCGCGCCTCGCCGGAATTGAGGTCGAGCTGCCAGGCGAGCACGCCGCGCCGGTCGCGCACGTCGCGCTGGGTCGGCTGGGTCGCGCCCGGCAGCATCTCCACCTGGATATCGGCGGTTTCGCTGACCGGAAGCTGATCCTCGACCACGACCTTGACCGGTCCGTCGTGACCGTTGCGCACCGAGATCCGGAACTCGCGCTCGTCGGTCTTGGCCGAGGACAGGAGGCCACCTGATCCCTCCACCTTGCGCAGGATCGTCCGCGCGACCTTGATCCGGTCGTCGGCGCCGAAGCCCAGCCGCACCGCCTCCTCCTTGCCCGCCAGCGGCACCTCGCCGCGGCCGACCAGGGTGCCGTCGCGATAGAGCGCGACCCGCCCCGGCAGCAGCGGCGCCTCCTCGCCATGCTTGAAGCCCGCTTCGAGAAACGCCGTCGGATCGAGCGCCGGCGCGGTGCGCACCAGAAGGTCCGGCGCGATCGTCTGCGTGGCGATGCGGAAGCTCTTGGCGCCCTCGTCGGCGCCAATGCTGATCCGGCCGGGAATGCGGAACGTCACCTGGAAGCCGCCCGCGTCCACGGCCGCTTCGCGCTCCTCGGCCTGCATCAGCCTTGGTTCGGCGGCGCGCTCGGCCCGGACC
>JBARNF010001267.1:0-1749 GCA_049802835.1 Bradyrhizobium sp. | reverse complement strand
GATGTCGCTGCGCTCATCCGGGCTACAAGAGCGCCGCGTCCCTTGACAGCAGCGCAGCGCGAGATCGATCATCGGACCATGCGATCATTCCCAACCGCGAGCAAGCCGCGATGGTTCGCTATCGACGTCATCGCATGCCGGGTGGTGCATTCTTCTTCACCGTCACGCTGGCAGATCGCAGGTCCCGGGCCCTGGTCGACCACGTCGACTTGCTGAGAGGTGCCTTTCGAACGGCGCGTGCCGAACGGCCATTCGAGATCGATGCCATCGTCGTTCTGCCGGATCACCTGCACGTTGTCATGACGCTGCCGCCAGGGGATGCCGATTTTTCCGGCCGCTGGCGCATGATCAGGGGGCATTTCAGCAGCGCATTGTTGAACTCAGGAATTCCAGTCCCGCGCAGACGCAATGGCGAGCTCGCTCTGTGGCAGCGGCGATTCTGGGAGCACACGATCCGCGATGATAGCGACTTCGAGCGGCACGTTGATTATGTGCATTTCAATCCGGTCAAGCATGGTCTGACCCGACGGGTGCTCGATTGGCCGCATTCGTCATTTCACCGCTACGTCCGCGATGGTGTCCCGCCTGAGGATTGGGCCGGAGAGGTCAGCGACAATGGAGCGGATTTCGGCGAGCCCATTCCGATGCCGTAGCCCGGATGAGCGAAGCGACATCCGGGTTCACCCGTGCAGCTCGTGAGACCCAGGATGTCGCTTCCGCCTTCGCCCGTTGGGCTTCAGCGTACGCTCATCCGGGCTACGAGGCTACAGGCTTGACTAGCCCCGTCCGACGAACGGCATCTTGGTGGCCATGACCGTGATGAACAGGACGTTGGCGTCGAGCGGCAGCGAGGCCATGTAGGCCACGGCATCGCCGACCGCCTTCACGTCCATGCGCGGCTCCGGCATCATGCGGCCATCCGGCTGCAGCACGCCGCCGACCATGCGCTCGGTCATCGGTGTCTCGGCGTTGCCGATGTCGACCTGGCCGACCGCGAGGTCGTAGGCGCGGCCGTCGAGATTGGAGGCCTTGGTGAGACCCGTGATGGCGTGCTTGGTCGAGGTGTAGGGCGAGGAGAACGGCCGCGGCGCATGCGCCGAGATCGAGCCGTTGTTGATGATGCGACCGCCGCGGGGCGACTGGTCCTTCATGATGCGGAACGCATGCTGCGTGCACAGGAACGGCGCAGTGAGGTTGGTCGCAACCACCGACTGCCACTGCTGCAAGGTGAGATCCTCGAACGGCACCGGCGGCGCGCCCATGCCGGCGTTGTTGAACAGCAGGTCCAGCCGGCCATAGGTTGCCTTGACGGTGTCGAACAGCGCCGCGATCGAGGCGGGATCGGTCATGTCGGCGGTGACCGGCAGGCTCATGCCCGATACGCCGAGCTTCGCGGTCTCCTCCAGCATTTCCTTGCGGCGGCCGACCAGCACCACGGTGAAGCCTGCGTTCATCAGCGCCAGCGATGCGGCGCGGCCGACGCCCGTGCCTGCGCCTGTCACCAGCGCGATCTTCTTTGCCGCTTCAGCCATGATTCCTCACCTTAGGTTTTCAGTGTTTTGCTGTTTTCGGTGTCTTGCAGTTTCAGTGTTTTGATTCGCTTTGAGACTTGTAGGGCGGTCTCGGAATGTTGTTGTGCGCCGCGCGCAGGGCTGCCGACCAGCGCGAGCGGAGATCGTGGAAATAGGGCTCGCCGGCTTCGATGCGGTGGTTGAGATCGGCCTCGCAGGCCTCGGCGCGCACCACCAG
>JBARNF010001266.1:0-2654 GCA_049802835.1 Bradyrhizobium sp. | reverse complement strand
GCCAGGGACGATGGCCAGTCCGCGGCCGAGACCGACTTCCTCGACCAGCTGGGCCAGCGGGTGCGGCGGATGCGCGGGCTTGCCGGCATGTCGCGCAAGGTGCTGGCAGAGGTCTCCGGGATTTCCGAACGCTACATCGCCCAGCTCGAAAGCGGCAAAGGCAACGTTTCGATCGTGCTGCTGCGGCGGATCGCCAATGCGATCAACGCGCCGCTGGAGGACATCATTCCCGGTGGCGAGCCGTCGCCGGACTGGCCCGTCATCCGCGACCTGCTGAAGAAGGCGAACCCAAGCCAAATCGCCCAGGTCAAGGAGCTGCTCGCGGGCGGCCCGTCGGCGCCGCTGCGGCGCTCATTCTCCGGCATTGCACTGATCGGATTGCGGGGCGCCGGCAAGTCGACGCTCGGCAGGATGCTGGCCGGGCGGATCGGCTGGAGCTTCGTCGAACTGAACAAGGAGATCGAGCGGCAGAACGGGCTCTCGGTCGCCGAGATCATCGCACTCTATGGCCAGGAAGGCTTTCGCCGCATGGAGCAGGCTGCGCTGGTGCAGCTGCTCGCGCGCAACGAGCTGATGGTGCTGGCGACGGGCGGCGGCATCGTCTCCGAGCCCGTCACCTTCGACCTGATCCTCAACGCGTTCTACACGATCTGGCTCAAGGCCGAGCCGGAGGAGCACATGGCGCGCGTGCGCGGCCAAGGCGATCTGCGCCCGATGGCCGACGACCGCTCGGCGATGGCCGAGCTGCGCAACATCCTGGCGAGCCGCGAGCCGCTCTATGCGCGGGCCAATGCGGTGGTGGATACCGCGGGACTGTCGGTGGATGCGGCAGCCGTGCGGCTGGGCGAGGCGGTGAAGCCAGTGATCGCCAGCGAAGCGCGGATGTTCGCGCGCGGCTGAAGCGGCTTGCGCGGCGCGGGGTCATCGTCCGTCAGGACAGCCATTAACCACCAGCGTCATTTTAGTACCACCAAAGGTGGCCACACACCCTCCGATTGCTTAATAGATCGTTAAGTCACTGGAGGACGTACCATGGAAAACCGACGTCGCGACGCCCGCCAACGCGTCTACTATGGCGGCGTTCTGACCTTCAATTCAGGCTGCTCGACGCTGGCCTGCGTCGTGCGCAATTTCAACAATCGCGGCGTCAAGGTCGAGCTCGACGGCAGCGTCCTGCTCCCCGACCGCGTCGACATTTCGATCGAACGGCGCGGCTGGTCACGACCGGCGCGGATGGTCTGGCGCGACGGCGTCGGCGCCGGCCTCGTTTTCAACCACGACGATGGCGAGGTGATTCAGCTCGAAGCGGCGCGCGCCTTGCGCCTGCAGGAGCGCGACAACAAGCGGCTCAAATCGCGGCTCGAACAATTGCTGTCGGGGCACTGAGCCAATGTCGGACATCTCGCGCGAGCACGACGAATGGCCGCTCGACGCCGCCGATGCACCGCCGCTGATCGCGACGCGCGCCGCTGAACGCCCGCGATCGCACTGGCCACGGCGCGTCGCGCTGCTGCTCGCTGCTCAATATGTGATCGTGCTGCTGATCGGCGTTGCGGCGGCCTCGACCGTGCGGACGTTCGTGCTGCCGGAAGTCGTCGGCCGCTTCGAAGCGCTCGCAGCGGCGCTCAAGCGAACGCCGCTGCCCTGAGTTCTTAGCTGGTCACGCGATCTCCCGCAGCTCCGCATAGGTCATGGGCGAAAGCCCCGCGCCGTCGAAATAGACGAAGCGCAGGCGGCGGCGGCGCGAGACGAAGTTCGACGGCAGCGGGTCGTAGCGGAAGGTGTTGCCGCCGAGATGCGGCGTGAGGCTGCCGACATCGGTCAGCGCGTCGATCTCGACGCGCAGCAGCTTGAGACTGGCGCCGTCGCGCAGGATCTCGAACGGGATCCGCGCCAACCTGAGAAAGCTGGTCGGATCGGGGGCGGCGATGAAGCCGTCGACGAAGGCGGCCTCGACCTTGTCGAGATCGGGCTCCTGGACCGCCGCGGGCTTGGCGCCCTCCGGCTGATGCGGCGTCTGCCACTGCACCGGCGCGCGCCCGTGCGGATGGTTGTGTCCGGGGCCGTGCGGCGGATGATCATGATCATGTTGGTGGTCGTGATCATGCGCATGGCCATGGTCGTGGTGATCATGGCCGTGATGGTGGTGATGATGACGCATCGCGGGCCTCAATAGCTGACCGGCTTGTTGATGATGTGCTTGTGGCTGCCGAGCTTGCCATGGGCGACCATCGATCCCAGCGCCTCGACCACGACGCGGACGCCGATCAGCGCGGTGATGTCGGAGGTGTCGTAGGGCGGCGAGACTTCGACGACTTCAAGGCCACACAGGCCTTCGGCGGCGACGAGCCCCAGAAGCTTGAGCGCCTCGCGCGGCAGGAAGCCGCCGGGCTCGGGCCAGCCGGTGCCGGGCACGAAGCCGCAGTCGATCGAGTCGACGTCGAACGAGATGTAGACCGCATCGGCGTCCTTCCACGCCAGCTCCAGCGCGATCTCCGCGGTCTTTTCCAACCCGATCCTCTCGATGTCGGCGATGGTCAGCACGTTGGTGTTGCGCTTGCGCGCGACCTCGACGCCCTCGCGCGGCACCTGCCAGCCGCCGATGCCGAGCTGCACCAGGTTGGTCGGTGAGACGTTCGGCAGATTCGTTGCCC
>JBARNF010001265.1:0-3040 GCA_049802835.1 Bradyrhizobium sp. | reverse complement strand
GCCCAGTTTCTTTTCGGCATCGAACAGATCGACCGCCATCTGTAGGTTCATCCACAATTTCGCCGACGTGCCAAGCGCCTTGCTCAGCAGGATCGCTGTCTCGGCGGTGATCGCCCGCTTGCCGTTGACGATTTCGTTGACGCGAAAGCGCGACACGCCCATGGCCTCCGCGAGTTGGTCTTGGGTGATTTCGCTCGGGGTGAGGAAGTCCTTGCGGAGCACCTCACCCGGATTGGTCGGTCGTCGTTCGGTCATGTCGGCCTCGGTGGTTTTAGCCAGTGTCTTCGAGCGCGATGTTGACAGCCTTCTCATGCTGCCAATGGAACGTCACCCACCACCGGCCTTCGGTGGTGCAGCAAAAGGTGGGCGGCGTCGTGTTGCGACGCTTCGCGATGCGCCCGTGTCCCGCAATTCGACAGTCCTCGAGCTTGGCGGCTGCGAGCAGGATATCGATTTGCCTGGCGGCTCTGTGTGCGACGCTTGCGGGCACATCCGTCCGGTGTCGGCCGCGGTAAACGTCTTCGGTTCGCTGGTCTGCGAACGTATTCATAGTAGTTCTCCTCGGAAATTGAGATCGATGCTGGACTGGACGAACACGTCGTCCGGTTCGGCTCGATTCCGGGAGGAGAAATTCCGGTTCTGACGCGGTAACGATGGATCGCGACGCGCATCGCGTCGTCGTCGCGCAGGTATGCGCGGGTCCATTTGAAGACGAACCTCTGAATGAGGCGGACGCGCTTTTCGATGGCCTGCTTGACCGCCAGCTCGATGCGCTGGACATCGGTCTCGGACAGATGCACGTGCGCGATCTCGTGACAGAGGCGGAAGAGCAGCTCCGGATCTGGCTCCGCGTAAGCATTTTCCGGGACATCGTGATGTCCCGCGACAATGACTGGACTCGGTAGGAAGCTCTTCCAGAGGTCGATGACCTCGTCGCGGATGGCATCGATCTTCTTGCGCGAAATGTACGCTTCGTCGACTTGAGCGTGCTCGCGCCAGAACGGCGTGGCCGCGGCACGGGCGTCGCAGACCTTGGCTTGTTCGGACACCAGCAGTGACGACGGCTTGATGTCGGAATGACTAATGGTCGTCCAAAAGCGCTTCTGCCCCGACGTTGCGTCGTCGGTCAGCGCCGCGATGAGCCGCGCCAAGTTGGCGGCGTGCTGGTGGTCTTGGTCATGGTGGCTGAGGAATACGGCAGCCTTCGTCGGCTCGGGGACTATCGTCTCCTCGCCGAACAGGGCTACCTTCAAATCCTGCCCCAGCTCGAATGTCATGGTTCCAATATGTATCACATAGTGTGACATTTCAAGAGGCGCGTAGAAAGTTTTCGCGGGTTTTGTTCCTTTAGCAATGTGTCGAGGATCGGAAGTCGGCTTTATTTAAGTCGTAATTACAATGCCTTGCTCCTAGCCGGCACCAAATTAGCGGAATCGATCGACACAAAAGTAGTGTAGTCATGCAGCACGAAATTATCGCGTTCGCGCTACACGAAAGTAGTGTAATTTATCGACATAAAATTAGTGCAATTGAACGGTGGATATCTAGTGTAATTGAACGGCACGAAATTAGTGTAAGCCGACGTCGCAGAATGCATAGCGATGATCGTCCTCACCCGACCCCTGGGAGAAAATCGCATGGCGAGTCTCAACGAAAAACTCGCGGGCTCACTGAGCAAACTGCGAGAACTCAGCAAGAACGGCGATAGGCGGGTCTTCAAACTCGCCGAGCTGGGTCGAGCCGACCGCGAGCGGCTGTCGGAAGCGGGTTTTCTGACTGAGATCATCCGCGGATGGGTCATGATGGTCCGCCCTGGCGAGAAGCCCGGCGACACCACCTCGTGGTATTCGTCGTTCTGGCAGTTCTGCCGGGCGTACCTCGACGACCGGTTCGACAAGAACTGGGTGGTATCTCCCGAAGCTTCGATCATCCTCCATGCCGAGAACCTGAACGTCCCGCCTCAGGTCATCGTGCATTCGCCGGCCGCGAACAATCAACGCCTCGATCTGCTGCATGACAATTCTCTGTACATGCTCAGAGTGCCGAAGCTTCCGACCTCGGCCGTCGAAGTCGCGGGTATGCGCGCCTTTTCACAGGCTGATGCCCTATGCTCGGCTTCGCCCACGTTCTGGCAGAACAACAAAAACGACGTCATCGCCCTGCTCGGTTCGATCAGAGGCACCACCACGATCCTGAATGCCCTGCTGGCCGGAGGCTACGTGCTCGCGGCGGGCCGGTTGGCGGGTGCCTACAGGCTTCTGGGAAACGCGCGCGCAGCGGACGAGATCGTCGCCACCATGAAGCGCGCCGGACACGAAGTCCGGGAGGACGCCGATCCTTTTAAGGGCCCCGTAAACACGCAGCTATCCGTCGCTCGCCCAGTGTCTCCCATCGCGATCCGCGTGAAGCTGATGTGGGCGGAGATGCGCGACAAGGTGTTGCAGAACTTCGACGTCGAGCCCCGGAGGATCAACGATCGCGACGCATACCTGGCTTCCATCGACGATCGGTACACCTCGGACGCATACCACTCGTTGTCGATCGAGGGCTATACAGTGACCGAGCAGCTTATCGAGAAGGTCCGCCAGGGATCTTGGAATCCGGACGGCGACGCGGACGACCGGCAGCAGCGCGACGCGCTCGCCGCCAAGGGATATTGGGACGCGTTCCAGGAAGTACGCGCCGCGGTCGCCCGCATTCTCGACGGCGAACCCGCGGAGGAAGTCGTCGAGCGCGAACACCTCAATTGGTATCGCGCTCTCTTCCAGCCGTCTCTGGCGGCCGGCATCGTCAAGCCGGAGAACATGGCGGGGTACCGCCAGCACTTTCTGCATATCCGCGGCTCCCGACACACGCCTGTGAATTGGGAGACCGTGCCGGACGCGATGGAATCGTTCTTCGAATGTCTGAAAGCCGAACAGGATCCGCGCGTGCGCGCGATCCTGGGGCACTTCGTCTTCACGTTCATCCATCCGCTGCCCGACGGCAACGGGCGGACTGGTCGTTTCATCATGAACTCGATGCTGGCGTCGGCAGGAAT
>JBARNF010001264.1:0-10055 GCA_049802835.1 Bradyrhizobium sp. | reverse complement strand
GGCTGGAGCGGATCGCGGCCAACGATCTGTCGGCGCGGCTGCCACCGTTCGACCTCGCCGAGCTCTCGGCGATCCGCGACGCCTTCAACCAGCTTGCTGAGGGCCTGCAGACGGCGCTGGCCCAGCGCAGCGAACTGACGCGGCGTCTCATTGCCCTGCAGGACGACGAACGCCGTCACCTCGCGCGCGAGCTGCACGACGAATTCGGGCAGTCGCTGGCTGCGATCCGCGCGCTCGCGGCCTCGATCCGCCAGAGCGCTGCACAGGATTGCCCCGACCTCGTCGCCGAATGCGACAGCATCGCCCGCACCGCGACCGGGATGATGGAGACGCTGCGCGGCACGCTGGTGCGGCTGCGCCCGCCCGATGTCGACGAGCTCGGCCTGGCCGCGAGCCTCGAAGGCCTGGTCGCCGGGTGGAACAGACGGCAGCGCGGGCGCACCCGGTTCGAGATCGGCTTGTCCGGCCGCGTCGATCGCATTCCCGACGCCATCGCCTGCAATCTCTATCGCATCGCCCAGGAGGCGCTCACCAATGCCGCCAAGCACGCCGGCGCCACACGCGTGCTGCTGCAGCTCGCGCTGCAGGATGGCGCGGGCGACGGCGCAGCGGCGGACGAGATCGCGCTCACCGTCGAGGACGACGGCCCTGCGAGCGAGGCCGTCGGCAAAGCAGGCATGGGCCTGCTCGGCATCCGCGAGCGCGTCGCGTCGCTGGGCGGCCGCATGAGCTTCGCGGCGGGAGCCGACGGCGGCGCGCGGCTCAGTGTCGCGATTCCTCTCCCGGCTCCGCTCGGCCAACCGAATACGGAAACTCAGCCCGCAACCGCGTGCGCGGCATGACAGGCCCGGGCGGCACCATCATGCTGGTCGACGACCATGCCGTCGTTCGCGAGGGCTATCGGTCGATGCTGCAGAAGCAACCGGGGCTGCGCGTGGTCGCCGAAGCGTCGGACGGCGCCGATGCCTACCGGCTGTTCAAGGAGGTCAGGCCCGATCTCGTGATCATGGATCTGAGCATGCCGGGCGTCGGCGGCATCGAGGCGATCCGGCGTATCCGGCAATGGGATCGCAGCGCCCGCATCCTCGTCTTCACGATGCATGAGAATGCGGGATTCGCGGTGCAGGCGATCCGCGCCGGCGCCCGCGGCTACGTCACCAAGAGCAGCCCGCCGGAGACGCTGGTGCGCGCCGTCATGGATGTGCTCGCCGGCGCCATCGCGATCAGCCCCGATATCGATCACGAGCTCGCGCTCAGCCGTCTCTCCGGCGAGACCGCCGCCGCCGACGTGCTCACCGCGCGCGAATTCGAGGTGATGCAGATGCTGCTGGCGGAACGGACCACGGAGGAGATCGCGACCGCGCTCCATCTGAGCCCGAAGACGGTCGCCAATCTGCATTCCCTGATCAAGGACAAGCTCGGCGTCGCCACCGACATCGAGCTGGTGCGGCTGGCGCTGCGCCAGGGCCTGCTGACATGAGCCCGGAGGACGCCCATGCGTGGCCGCAAGGAGCGTCAGGAATCGTCTGACGTGGTGTGCGGCACCTGCTGTGCACCGGATGCATGTTCCAGGGCGTCAGGCTCGTCCACCAGGTGAAACTCCCGCCCGAGCCGGCGCTGCACGCTCATGACGGCGCGGTCGACGTCGCTGATCAGGCTGTCGCCGAGCACGACGTGGGGAATCTCCCAGTTGCGGCCGCTGCGCACGTCCAACCGATGGATGGCCGGCACGCGCGCGGTCTCGCATCCCGGCTGCGCGCGGATCGCCTCCTCGACCAGGCGGATCAGCTCCGCCGGGGTCTTGCCGATCGTCGTCGCCGCCGGCATCAGGCCTTCGTCGCCGGCATCAAACCGAGCCGCTTGGCGACGATGCGATCGACCGTCCGTTTCGGAAGCACGCGCACGATCCACTGCCGCAGTGCATCGGGCGCGATCTCGTAGCGCACCTTGGGCGACGGCGCGGTCAGGGCCTCAAACACGCGCTCGCCGATGGTCTCGGCCGGCAATCCGGTATTGCCGAGATGCAGCATGAAGCCGCGTATCCTCTGCAGCGCCGGATAGAAGGGCGAGCTCTGATACGGCGACAAATCGACCTCCTCCGCCTTGGCCCAGATCGGCGTCTTCACCGCCCCCGGCGCGATGATGATGACGTCGATGCCGAACAGCATCAGTTCGCGGCGAAGGCTCTCTGACAGCCCTTCCACCGCGTGCTTGGAGGTCGAATACGGCGCCATCAGCGGATTGCCGTTGCGGCCTGCGACCGAGCTGATCATCACGATCCGCCCCCGCGGTCCGGTCATCGCGGGATCGACCCCGAGCAGCGGGGCGAAGGCCTGGGTCGCGATCACAGGTCCGATCACGTTGACCTCCATCTGATGACGGAACTGGTCGATCGGCAGCTCCGTGACGGGACCAGCAACGGCGATGCCGGCATTGTTCACGAGCCCGGCCAGTGCCTCGCCACTGAGAGCCGCCCGCACCTCGGAGGCCGCGGCCTTCACCGCCGCCTCGTCGGTGACGTCGAACAGCAGCGGGGTGAAGTTGGCGCCGAACTCGCTGCGCAGCCGGTCTGCATCGGCAGGTTTGCGAACGCTGCCGAACACCCGGAAGCCGCGTGCGAGCAGCAGCTTCGAACAGGCGAAACCGATGCCGGTGGATGCCCCGGTGATGACGACGGATTTCATGGCGACCTCAATCATTTGTCGGACGATTATCGCACGACATGCGGCCTCATGCTGGCGCTGTTTCATCGCACGAGGTTCGCTTCGCCCGCCTGCGATGTGGTGCGTGGAGGATCGGCCCGGCTGCAGCACGTGAAGCGGCGCCAAGAATGTGAGTTAGATTTCGATCCTTGGGACGGATCACGCCTGAGGTGAGGTGGCAGGACACCTGAAGATTGGATGAAGGAACGTCTCTGACGAGTTGAGATCGTTAACCTTTCTTATCTTAGCGATGACGCCTTCACGACCCGCCGGAGTGGGAATGCGCATCCGGGCACCGCGGCGGTTGACGAACCGGTGAAAATCCCGCTCCCGCCTCTCTTTTCGCTTTAACCGCTTCGTCTTAATTTTCCGTATCCGTGTTTCCCCGGAGTACTACGCTCCCCGCCCCTAACGCCTTGTTATCGCCGGTGCCGAAAACTGCTGACGCCGAGAGCCTTGCAGCGGACCAGACACGCGTCGCTGGCGCTCCGGCAATCCGGACCAGACGAGCGTGACCGTGCATCAGCCAGAACAGCTTCCGCCTTCCGAACACTCGATCATCACCGAACTCGAAGCAGCCGTCCGCGGCGGCTCGTCCGAGAAGCGCGTCAACACGCTGCGCCAGGTCACCAACCTGTTCCTGCACGACGGCGAGCGTCTCAGCGAAGACCAGATCAAGGTGTTCGACAACGTGCTGTGCATGCTGGTGTCCCGCGTCGAGACGCGGGCGCGGGCCGAGCTCAGCAAGCATCTCGCCCCGGTCGACTACGCCCCCGTCGACGTGATCCAGCGCCTCGCCCGGGACGACGAGATCTCGGTCGCCGAAAGCGTGCTGATGCACTCGACCCGGCTGTCCGAACATACGCTGGTCGAGGTCGCGGCGACCAAGGGCCAGGACCACCTGATGGCGATCTCCGGCCGCCAGCATTTGACCGAGGCAGTGACCGACATCATCGTCGATCGCGGCGAGCGCCGGGTCATCCGCAAGCTCGCCAACAACCAGACGGCGCGCTTCTCCGAAACCGGCTATTCGGGCATGATGGCGCATGCCGAGGACGATGACGAGCTGACCGAGATCATCGGGCTGCGCGTCGACCTGCCCGACAAGCACCTGCGCGACCTGCTGCGCCGCGCCACCGACGCCGTCCGCGCCAAGCTGATGTCCTCGGCGCCGCCGGCGCTGCAGCGGGAGATCAAGAAGGTCCTCAAGGCGATCGCGGACGTCGCGCGCAGTGATGGCGGCCTGCTGGGCCGCGACTTCACGCTCGCCGAAGAGGCCGTGAAGCGCATGAAGGGGCTCAACGAGCTCAACGACCCCGCGATCGGCCACTTCGCCGAGACCCGCCGCTTCGGCGAGGTCGCCGCCGCCCTCGGCCTGCTCAATAACGTGCCGACCGAAATGATGGCCAAGGTGCTGGAAGGTCCGCGCACCGACATCGTGCTGATCCCCTGCCGGGCAGCCAGCCTGAGCTGGTCGGCGGTCGAGAAGATCCTCGTCCATCGGCCGATCAAGCACGCCATCGACACCGATACGCTCAAGCTCGCCGAGCGCGATTATGGGCGGCTGTCGCTCGACACCGCCCAGCGCACCTTGCGGTTCTGGATGGTGCACAACAGGGTCGAGAAGTGAGCCTCTGCTTACCAGATGCGATCAGCCTCAGCACGACCCGTGAGGCGTCCTCATACTCCGCTGTCGTCCCGGCGAACGCCGGGACCCATACCGCGTGATGTGAGTTGGCGGAGAAAGTCTGGTCACCCGGTCCTCATAAAACGAACGCCGGTGGTTATGGATCCCCGCGTTCGCGGGGATGACAGCTTTGGGTGTCTCCGGCGGCCAGGCATCATCAGCCGAACGTCCGCGCAACCGCAAACCTCTGACACACCACCTCGTCCACTCGGACGCGCGTTCCGTCCGAGCTAACTAAGCGGCTCCGGACGAAGTCCGGCGATTGGCCGCCGGAAAGCAGCGGGACAGCAGCCAGGCGCCCGCCGCTGCCAACACCAACACGGACAGACAGGTCAATACGGTCGGACCATGAGACGGCGCCAGCCGCCACTCCGGCCCGACGATCACGCCGCTGTCGAACGTCTCGCTGCTGTTCGAGCACAGCGCGGCGAAGACCGGATCGGCAGCAATGTCAGCTGCGATGCGGGCTTCCAGCGCCTTCGCGGCGGACTGATCGCCGGGCATCGTGCCCATATGCGCCAGCAGCGCACGCGTTCCGGCCACGTCGGCATGGGAGCACTCGTTGAACGGGCTCGCCTCGTCGGTCAGACTGCCGGGGACGAGGCCCCACAGGCAGGCGAAATGCTGCAGGCTGACGAAGCCCATGAGCCGGCGCAAGGTCGGGTCGGTCAGCGGCTGACGCTGCGCCAGATCGAGGATGTCGGAGCGATATCGCGCGACCACCAGCATCTCGCCATGGCCTATCGCCGGAACGACAACCCCGATCAGCGTTCCGTCCGTAGGTCTCGGATGGTGCGCCCGGGCAGGCGCCGCCGCCGCGATGAGCGAGGCCACCACCATGATGACGCACCGCCAGCGCCGCGCGATGGTGCACCACCCGCTCCGCGCCGTCATCGCTCGTCCTTCAACGGCACGAGGGCCGCGAGCGTCCAGCGCCCGCCGACGCCCGAGAATCTTACTCGCGTCAGCGGCGCGATGTCGATGCGCCGGAGGGCCTCGGGGCCGGCGCCGAGCACATGCGCGATCGCCGCACGCATGACCAGCGCGTGCGTGACCGCAAGCACCGAGCCGTCGACGGCGAGCAGGCCTTCCATCCACGCGCTGACGCGCGTCATCACGTCCATGAAGGACTCGCCGCCATGCGGAGCCGCGCGTGGATTCTGCAGCCAGTCGGCGACGGCGTCGGGCGCCTGCGCCTGGACCTCGGCGAGCGATCGTCCCGCCCAGCGGCCGAAATCGCAGTCACGGAGCGCAGGCTCTGGCTTGGCTTGCAGTGCCAGGCCTTCGGCGGTCTCCGCGGCACAGCGCGCCGGGCTGCGCAGCACGACGTCACACGAAGGCAGCCGGCCGGCCAGCCTGACGAGGCTGTCTCGGCCGCGCGGATCGAGCGGCTCGTCGGCTGCGAAGGCAACGGCAGCCGTCGACGAGGTCGCGGCCGCGCAGACGAGATGCAGGCGTGTCGTCATGGCCGCCGACACCGAAGCCATTCAGGCGCGCGCGCCATGCGGCGCCATCTGACGCTCGGCGAAGACGCCGAACAACAGCCCGAGCGTCGCCCACATGATCGCCTGTCCGCCGAACGACGCGAGGCGGAACTGCCAGAGCACCGCAGCCGGAAAGCCTTCAGGCACCTCGTCTACGTTCGGGAGCGCGAAGCCAACTGCAGTCATGAGGACGATGTAGGTCCCCGCCGCAATCAGCGCCGCATTCCACGCGCCGACGTGCTGGAGCAGGCGGATGCGCAACATGCCGGCGGCGACCATCGCGGCGAGCGAGATCAGGATCATCGCGAAATACAGGCTGGTCCGCATCCCGATCGTTTCCGCCAGGCCGACCGACGGCGGATTGGCCGGGTATTTGAGCATGGGCGTGACGTAAACGGCGACGAAGCCGGCCGCGGCGAGCAAGGCCGAGCTGGCCCGCGCACCGAGATCGGCCATGCGGCGGAAGGCCAGCGCGAAGGCGAGCGCGAACAGACCGCCGAACGCCGTGCTGTAGACGACGACCCCGGTCAACAGTCCGACGCCGGCCTGGATCGGCCGGCTGACCAGCTCGGGTTCGGCCTGCACGACTGGCGCGGGCTGGCCCTTGGCCGCGGCCTCGCCCGCGCCGGCTTTGGCCTTCGCCTCGTCCAGCGCGGTCTCGAACGCAATCGCGCGCCCGACCGATGATTCGCCGGCCAGCTTGAGAAAGCCGAAGGAGAGAAGCGCGGCAACGAGGCCGGCCAGCATTCCGCGCAGGAGCAATCGCCCCGTCATCGATCGTCTCTTACAGATGCGCCGTCTGTGCCGTCACGACGGGCGTGCGACAGGGCGGCTTCGACCGCTCAGTGGCAGGGGAACCCGAGCAGATGCCGTCCGTCGTGGACGAATTCGTGGACATACATGCTGTTGAAGACGGCGGCCGCGCCCTCCTCGACGCCGACGAAGTAGATGCCCAAGGCGAGCATCAGGCCGCCGAAGATCGCCCACGGCAGAATCTCGCGCACGGGAATGGCTGTGGGCAGAGTGACCGGAAGGGACGTCGCTGTTGCCACGATGAAGCTCCTTGATTGCGGTCCGGCTCGCCGAAGTCCCGCTGGACCGGCGTGCCAGCGCGAAAATGATGGCTGGTAACAATATTACCGCGATCGTCGACGGACCGATAGTCGAAAGTGATCCGGATCGGCAACGAGACCGGCGTGATGCTTCGGCAACGATGGCCGTCGTCGGTGGGGAAATCGGACGGATCGATTGACTCCGGCTTTGGCAGGCTTCTAACGTGTTGACCGACGGTGCCCCCGACCGGGGCTCAAAAGGGAATGCGGTGACGGACGGATCCCCACCCGGGATCATTCGAAGGCCGCAGCTGCCCCCGCAACTGTAAGCGGCGAATCTCGCGTCATAGGCCACTGGGAAATCTCGGTCCCGGGAAGGCGACGTGGAGGTGATGACCCGCGAGCCAGGAGACCTGCCGTCAGCCGTGGTCACACGCGAGGATGCCGGTCGGGGCGTTATTGGCATCGTTTTCACGCCGGGCATCATTTGGCCGGATGTGAGACCTCGTTCGCGGTGACGTGCCACTGACGTCACGCCGAGGTTCCCTCGTGGTCTCATTCCTATCTATCTCCCGGCGCCATCGCGCCAGTCTCCACTCGTCCAGCGTTCTGTTCTCCATCGTCATGCTCGGCGCGGCTCCGGCCAGCGCTCAGCAATCCGCCTCGCCCGATCTGCTGCCGCCGGTCGAGGTCGACGCGCCGCGCAAGCCGGCAGGCTCGAAGCCGGCCGTGCAGCGAGCGTCCCAGACGCCGCGAACTCTCCGCTCGCAGCCGGCGGTCTCGCTGGCTCCCGCTCCAGTGGCTCGGACCAAGACGCAAGTCGTCGTCAGCCCGACCGGCATCGTGACGCCGGCCGCCCATGTTGCGAATTCGATCACGGTCGTCACCGACAAGGACATTGCCACGCAGCAGCTCCGCAGCGTGCCCGACATCCTCGCCACTGTTCCCGGGGTGAACGTCGTACAGGCGGGTGGCCCTGGCGGCCAGAGCTCGGTTTATATCCGCGGGACCAACTCGAATCACACCAAGATCCTGATCGACGGCATCGATGTCGGTGACGTCAGCAATGCCAACGGCGCGTTCGACTTCGCCCACCTCCTCACCTCGGACATCCAGCAGTTCGAGGTGCTCAGGGGACCGCAGAGCGGGCTCTACGGCTCCGATGCGATCGGCGGCGTGATCTCGGTGATCACGCGCAAGGGCGACGGCCCGGCGCGAGCGACCGCCTCGATCGAGACCGGCTCGTTCAAGACCTTCAACCAGACGGCCGGGGTCAGCGGCGCGCAGGACAATGTCAACTACGCCGTCAATGTCGCGCATCTGCATGCCGGCGACATTCCAGTCACGCCTTGGCAACTGCTGCCAGCGGGGCAGAAGGCGATCGGCAACGCCTACGACAACGTCACCGCCTCGAGCAAATTCGGCATCGACCTCAACGAGGCCTGGACGCTGAATTCGGTGGTCCGCATTACCGACGCGACCCTGCTGTTCACGGGCGATGGCGGCTTTCCCGGCGTTCCGAACGCGGCCCAGAGCAGCCACACCGTCCACCAGCTCGCCACGCGCGAGGAGGCCGTGTGGTCGCTGCTCGACGGCCGGATCAGGAACTATTTCGGCGTCAACACCGTCAACAACTGGACGTCCGACCTCACCGCAGGCGATCCGACCGCCGCGGTCTCGACCGGCGAGCGCATCAAATACGACTGGCACGCCGTCACCGAGCTCGCCCCGCACAACAATGTCGTCGTCGGCCTCGAGCAGCAGACCGAGCGGCTCAAGACCGCGGACCTCTCGGCCGAGAACGGCAACAAGGCCGGTTTCATCGAGTTGCAGACGGAGTTCGCAAGACGAATGTTCCTGGTCGCGAGCCTGCGCAACGACGTCAACGATCGGTTCGGCGGACATGCGACGTATCGCATCGCGCCGGCCGTGATCCTGCCGGTCACGGAGACCAAGCTGAAGGCCAGCTATGGCACCGGCTTCAAGGCGCCGACCTTGAGCCAGCTCTATCAGGACTTTGTCGCGTTCAACTTCTTCGCCAATCCGAACCTGAGACCGGAAGAGAGCAACGGCTACGACGCGGGCTTCGAGCAGCCGCTGTTCGAGGACCGCGTTCGCTTCGGCGCGACCTACTTCCACAACAGCATCACCAACCTGATCAATTTCAACGCGACCTTCACCTCCTACGCCAATGTCGGGCTCGCCACCACCGAGGGCACCGAGAGCTTCGTCGCGGCGAAGCTGACGGACCGACTCTCCTTGCGCGCCGACTACACCTTCACCCGCGCCGTCGACGCGACGACGGGCCTCCAGCTGCTGCGCCGCCCGAAGGAGAAATGGAGCGCGACGGCCATCTGGACACCGATCGATCCGCTGACCTTGTCGGCCAGCGTGCTGCGCATCGGCAATTGGGTCGACGTCAGCCGCGATGGCATGACCACCGGACTCACGGCGCCCGGCCATACGGTCGTGAACCTGCGCGGCGACTACGCGGTCTCAGACCAGGTCAAGCTGTTCGGCCGCATCGATAACCTCTTCAACCGGCACTATCAGAACCCGACCGGCTTCCTGGCACCGGGCCTCGGCGTGTTCGCCGGCATCCGGGTTGCGAACTACGGCGTGCAGTGAAGGCGCCGACTCGATCACCGAAGCGGCTGTCATCGACGTCACGAATGGACTACACTCAATACCAAAGGAGACGACCCATGGCTCTCGACGTCCTCACCTCCAAATCGGAGGCCCGCCTCGCACCCGTTCCGCAGCGGCATGCCCCCGCGTTCTGCTTCGCGCTGCTGACCGCAGCCTGCGCGCTGGCGAGTTTCGTGTTCGCCTGCGCGACGCCGTTTGCGGCCTTCGCGGTGATCGCAGCCGCGATGCTACCGCTGCGCACAGCGCTGCCGGCCATGCTCGGCACCTGGCTGGTCAACCAGGGCATCGGCTTCGGCGCCCTGCACTATCCGGTCGACGCCAACACGCTGGCCTGGGGCGCCGTGATCGGCGTTGCGGCGCTGACCGCCACCGTCGCGGCGCGAATCGCGCTGCAGGCCTTGCGTGCTGCACCCGCGCCGGCCGCGCTTGCCGCCGCTCTCCTCAGTGCCTACGCCGCCTATGAGCTGGTGCTGCTGGCTGC
>JBARNF010001263.1:0-2135 GCA_049802835.1 Bradyrhizobium sp. | reverse complement strand
CCGAGCTCGACCTCGACGAAGCGCTTCAGGCGCAGCACGGGCGCTGCGGGATCACGGCGGCGCAGCCGCTCGACCGCGAGATAGTTGCCGGCGCCGAGCGCGAGCAGCATCAGCAGCATCGCGACCTTGGCCGACGTCATCACGCCATAGGCGGTGCCGTAGAGCGCCTCCAACGAGCCGAGATAGGCGATGACCATGACCGTGCCGCCGAGCACGATCGCCGCCACCGCGGCCATCGACATCAGCGAATAGCGCCGCCCGATCAGGCGCTGGTCGCCTGCGGCCTTGCAGCCGTTCAGCGCCATCAGGAAAAACGGCAGGCCGCCGATCCAGACGCCGGCGCCCAGCATATGCAGGACGTCGGCGGCGAGCAGCGACCAGCGCACGTCGAGCCGGCTCGCCGCATGGGTCAGGTTGAGCTGCATCGCAAGCGCGAGCGCCGCAAGCCCGACCAGCGCCGCCGCGCGCCACGCGACCCACGTCCCCGTCCTGACCAGCAGGGCAATGCCCAGCGCACAGGCTGCGACGGCCATCCCCGAGCGGACGAAATCCGCGCCGGCCGCCTCGCGCAGCGACAGATCCAGCGTGCCGGTCAGCGCCGCCATGTTGACCGCGAGCGATACGACCACGAGCGCAAACCAGCCGAACGCACTGCGGCGCAGGACGCGCTGGGCGCGCTTGCCGACCACCAGCGCATCGGCCGAGAGCCTGTCCTGCAGCGGACGCAGCAGCAGCTGCTGGAAGGCGATGCCGCCGATCGTGAACGACTGCGCGAGCAAGGTCAGCCCGCGCAGCACCACCGAGAGATAGCCGAAGATGTCGAGCAACAGCGCCATGGCTGGTACGACTGAGGCTAGCGCACGTTGAACGGGATGTCGCCGCGCGTGATGTGGCCGTCGACGCTGAGCACCTGCCAACTGCAGGTGCCAGGCGCCGGGGCTGAGCGCCTTGGCCTCGGTGTCGATCTCGTCCGCCGGCGCATCGGCGGCCGGCGTCAGCACCTGCTCGGCGCCATCGGGCGCGCGCAGCCTCAAGCGCGAGCGGGCGTGATCGATACGGCTGTTGAAGCGGAGCCGGATCGCGATCGTGGACGTGTCGATGGTCGCCCCCGAGGCCGGTTGCGAGGAGACGATGATGGCGTGCGCCAAGGCGTCATACGGGAGCACCAGCAGCAGCGCGGTCAAGGATGACAGGAGAGAGGATCGCGGAACGGACGGCATGGGTCGAGCGACGCGGAGGCTTGGTGGGACGGAGCTTGGCGCGGGCGAAAGCCGCGCCCGAACAGAACGGCTTCGTTCTAATGTACGGTGCTCCCGGGTTCCACGCGTAGCCACAAACGCGTGAGTGGCGCTCGGGCGTGCCCGGCTGTGGACTGCAGTCCACAACCGACACCGGCGGCCGTGAGCCCGCGCCGGAACGACTGCCGTCGCAGGCTGGACGCACCGGCCCTGCCCTCCCGGCATCCCCGAACGGCGAAATTTAGGGTCGAATCGTCAAGGACTTCGCTGTATGCCTCGCCGCGTCATTGCCGTCCGCCGCCAGGATCGTGTCCCCCGCCCGCGGACCAAAATTGTCTGTCGAGGAACGCCTAAGGAAACCGCCATGCCCGCCTACCGCTCCCGCACCTCCACCCATGGCCGCAACATGGCCGGCGCCCGCGGCCTGTGGCGCGCCACCGGCATGACCAACGAGGATTTCGGCAAGCCGATCATCGCCGTCGTCAACTCCTTCACCCAGTTCGTGCCCGGCCATGTCCACCTCAAGGACCTCGGCCAGCTGGTTGCGCGCGAGATCGAGAAGGCCGGCGGCGTCGCCAAGGAGTTCGACACCATCGCGGTCGATGACGGCATTGCGATGGGCCATGACGGCATGCTCTACAGCCTGCCCTCGCGCGAGCTGATCGCCGATAGCGTCGAGTACATGGTCAACGCGCACTGCGCCGACGCCATGGTCTGCATTTCCAATTGCGACAAGATCACGCCGGGCATGCTGATGGCCGCGATGCGGCTCAACATTCCCGCGGTGTTCGTCTCGGGCGGGCCGATGGAGGCCGGCAAGGTCACGCTCGGCGGCAAGCTGCGCAAGGTCGATCTGATCGACGCGATGGTGAGCGCCGCCGACGACAAGGTCTCGGA
>JBARNF010001262.1:0-1600 GCA_049802835.1 Bradyrhizobium sp. | reverse complement strand
GGTCGCGGGGGCGCTCGGGCCGTTGACCCGTCCCGATCCGCCGCTATGATCCGGTGCGCAAGCCCCTGTGGCGGAATTGGTAGACGCGCCTGACTCAAAATCAGGTGGTGGAAACATCGTGCTGGTTCGAGTCCGGCCAGGGGCACCAGGACAACACCCGTCAGCGGAATCGGCTGCGGGCCGCTCGGCGCCGACGCATCATTTCGGCACCACGAGCGCGGCACGCGCGACCAGCATGAAGTTCGCCAACCGGGACGTCTGCACGTGGCCCATGAAACCCTGGAATACAGAAATCATCGCCTCGAGGTCAGCTCGCTGATGAAGGGCTGGCGAGTCATGATCTACCCGCCGGCGTCCACCGTCGCCTTGCGCGAAAGCCCGTCCACCCTGGAGAAATGCCCCAAGGAGGCGATCGTCGACGAGGCGAAGAAGATCGTCGACGCGCGCCTCGACGCGCCGGGAAGCTGATACCAGCGATCTTTGATCACGACCTCTCCATCGTCGTGGCCGGCTCGTCCCGGCCATCCACGTCTTTGTTCTTGACGGCGCTTCAGGACGGGGATGCCCGCGCAGACAAGTCTACGCGGTCTGCGCAAGCTTGACTGCGAGCGCGGGCATGACGGGGTTCTGGATTCCGGGGGCGCGGGCTCGCGCCCACGCCCCGGAATGACGAGGCACTACTGCGCCTGCCCGGTGAGGAGCGGCGTGATGCGGCGCACGGTGACGCGCCGGTTCGCCCGTTCCGGCCCCTGGGTCGGAATCTTCAGATACTGCTCGCCATAGCCCTGGGTGGAGAGGTTTTCCGCCGGCACGGCGAACTGCTGGGTGAGCGCGACCGCAACCGACTGGGCGCGGCGGTCCGACAGCGACAGGTTGTCGTCCTCGCCGCCGACCGCGTCGGTGTAGCCCTCGATCAAGAACGACTCGGCCGGATTGCGCTGGATGGCGCGGTTGAGGCCCTCGGCGATGGCGGCCAGCCGGTCGACCTGGTCGGGGGTGAGCTCCCACGAGCCGAACTCGAACGTGACCGTATTGAGGTCGATGCGCGGCATACGGTCGCGCAAGGGCGCGCTGTAGCGGATTTCCTCGAGCGAGTAGGGGCGCTCGATGACGTCGACCGGCGGCGCGATCAGCGTCTCGTAGAGCATCGACGGGCTCGCCCGCTCGTCCTCCACGATGTAGCGCTCGCGCGGAATGCGCACGATGGGCGGCGCCAGGTCCACGAAGAAGCCGCCGAAGCCGAAGCCGGGCCCGCGCGGCCGGTTGTCGATGATGATGATCTCGCGCCCGTCGGGGAGGATGCGCGAGCGGCGGAGCAGGTAGCCGCTGTCGTCGACCACCGTGACGACGCGGTCGCCGCTCGGACGCACCACCACCGTGACATTGTCGTTGCCGCGCCGCTCGAAGTGCACGTCGCGCGCCCCGTAGCGGAAGCGGTCGCCCTCGTCGTGGCGGATGATGGTGCGGCCCCCCTCGCGGATGATGGTGCGGTCCGGCTCGCGGATGATCGTCCGGCCGCCCTCGTGGGACTCGCGGCGTTCGCCGCGCAGATCCTCGATCCGCCGCAACGGCTGCCCCCGCTCCGATTGCGGCGCGATGC
>JBARNF010001261.1:0-3390 GCA_049802835.1 Bradyrhizobium sp. | reverse complement strand
GCGACCTGCACGCGCATCCGGAGATCGGCTTCGAGGAGACGCGGACCTCCGGCATCGTCGCCGAGAAGCTCGCGCAATGGGGCATCGAGGTGCATCGCGGCCTCGGCGGCACCGGCGTGATCGGCGTGCTCAAGGGCAAGAGCGACGGCGGCAGGAAAATCGGGCTGCGCGCCGACATGGACGCGCTGCCGATGGAGGAGAACACCAACCTGCCGTGGCGCTCCACCATTCCCGGCCGCTTCCACGGCTGCGGCCATGACGGCCACACCACGATGCTGCTCGGCACCGCGCGCTATCTCGCCGAGACCCGCAATTTCGACGGCACCGTGCACTTCATCTTCCAGCCGGCCGAGGAAGGCCTCGGCGGCGCCCGGGCGATGATCAAGGACGGCCTGTTCCAGAAATTTCCCTGCGACGAGCTGTACGGCCTGCACAACGCGCCCGACCTCGCCCATGGCGAGATCGCGATCCTGCCCGGCCCTGCCATGGCCGGCGCCGATTTCTTCGACATCAAGATCTCCGGCTATGGCGCCCACGGCGCGATGCCCGAACGCTCCAAGGACGCCGTGGTCATCGCGACCAGCGTGGCGCAGGCGATCCAGACCATCGTCAGCCGCAACGTCGAGCCGCTGCAGGCCGCCGTGGTCTCGATCACCCAGATCCATGCCGGCTCGGCCTACAACGTCATTCCCGGCGACGCCTGGCTGTGCGGCACCGTGCGCGCCTTCTCGGACTCCGTGCGCGCGCTGGTCCGCGAGCGCATGCGCGCAATCTGCGCCGGCATGGCGGCTGCCTTCAATTGCGAGATCGACGTCGACATCCGCGACACGTTCAGCGTGCTCGTGAACAAGGAGGAGCAGTCCAAGGTGGTCGAGCAGGTTGCCCGCACCGTGGTCGAGCCGTCCAAGGTGCTGACGCGCTCGACGCCGAAGATGGGCAGCGAGGATTTCGCCGACATGCTGCAGACGATTCCGGGCGCCTATTTCTGGGTCGGCCATGACGGCTCGGTGCCGGTGCACAATCCCGGCTACGTGCTCGACGACAAGATCCTGCCGATCGGCGCCAGCATGTTCGCCCGCATCATCGAGACCCGCTTGCCGGCTGGCTGATGCCGTCTGACGTACGTCAATGAGCGGGCAGGCTATTTGATATGAACTTCGGCAACGGAGCACCAGCATGCACAAGCCCGCCTCTGACGACATCACGTCGCTGCACGATCTCTCCGCGGTCGACCTGATCGCCGGCTATCGCGCCCGTCAGTTCTCGCCCTCCGAAGTGATGGACGAGGTGCTGGCGCAGGTCGCGGTCTGGGAGCCGCACATCAAGGCGCTCTATCTGCTCGACGCCGACGGCGCGCGGGCCGCAGCGAAGGCGTCGACCGAGCGCTGGGCCAAGGACGAGCCGGCAGGCACCCTCGACGGCGTGCCCGCGACCGTCAAGGACAACATCGCCACCAAGGGACAGCCGATGCCGCTCGGCGCAGCCAGCGTGACGCGCGCGCCGCTGGCGGCCGATGCCCCTCCGGTGGCGCGTTTGCGCGAGGCCGGCGCGATCATCTTCGCCAAGACCACGATGCCCGACTACGGCATGCTGTCGTCGGGCCTGTCGAGCTTCCATCCGCTGACGCGCAATCCCTGGGACCTCAGAATGAATCCCGGCGGCTCCAGCGCCGGCGCGGGCGCTGCAGCCGCCGCCGGTTACGGCCCGCTGCATGTCGGCACCGATATCGGCGGCTCGATCCGGCTGCCGGCGTCGTGGTGCGGCCTGGTCGGGCTCAAGCCGAGCTTCGGCCGCGTACCGATCGACCCGCCTTACGTCGGCCGTGTCGCAGGTCCCATGACCCGCATCGTCGACGACGCGGCACTGATGATGAGCGTGCTGTCCAAGCCCGACCGCCGCGACGGCACCAGCCTGCCGCCGTCGGACCTGCACTGGAAGGTCGCGGAGAAGCCCGCGCGCAAGCTGCGCATCGGCCTGATGCTCGACCTCGGCGGCGTCGGCCAGGCGCTGGAGGAGCCTGTACGTACAACGACGCTGGCAGCCGCAAAGGCCTTCGAATCGGCGGGCGCGGTGATCAGCGAGGTGAAGGGCTTCCTCACGCGCGAGATGCTCGACGGCCTCGACAATTTCTGGCGTGCGCGGCTGTGGGACGATCTGGCGCGGCTCGCACCCGAGGTGCGGGCCAAGACCCTGCCCTACATCCTGCAATGGGCCGAGCGCGGTGCTGCGCTATCGGGCGTCGAGGTCATCAGGGGCTTCAACGTCACCATGGCGTTGCGCGCCGCTGCGGCAAGACTGTTCAGCGACTACGACTACATCATCTCGCCGACCTCGCCCGGCGTGAAATTTCCGGCCGAGTACGCCTCGCCCGTCAACGATCCGCAGGCGCCGTTCGAGCACATCACCTACACCGTGCCGTGGAACATGTCGGAGAACCCGGCGATCTCGGTCAATGCCGGCTACGACGCCGACGGCTTCCCGATCGGCCTGCAGATCATCGGCCGCCGCTTCGACGACCTCGGCGTGCTCGGATTGGCGAAAACGTTCGAAAGCCTGCGCGGCGAGCAGCGGCCGTGGCCGGCAGCGCCGGCTGCGTAGCTGATATTCGACTGTCATGCGCGGGCTCGACCCGCGCGCATCCATCACCTGACAAAAAAGTTGGATTGCCGGATCAAGCCCGGCAATGACAAAAAAACAACCGGAAGGAAACACCTATGGCCTACGAGACCATTCTCTACGACGTTG
Source organism: Bradyrhizobium sp. (assembly GCA_049802835.1). GTDB lineage: Bacteria > Pseudomonadota > Alphaproteobacteria > Rhizobiales > Xanthobacteraceae > Bradyrhizobium. Next base: position 645 of record JBARNF010001261.1, on the reverse strand, counting down.
CCGACAAGATCCTGACCATCACGCTCAATCGGCCGGAGAAGCTCAACGCCTTCACCCCGATCATGCAGCGCGAACTGATCGATGCCTTTGATCGCGCCGACAAGGACGACGATGTCAGAGCTATCATCGTCACCGGATCGGGCCGCGCGTTCTGTGCGGGCGCGGATCTTTCCTCCGGTGCCGACACCTTCGATCGCGACGCCAGGCGCGGCCCGGTCAAGCGCCACGCCGATGGCAGCACCGACTACTCCGATCCGCAGGTGCGCGACGGCGGCGGCCAGGTCACCTTGCGTATCTTCAAGTCGCTGAAGCCGGTGATTGCCGCGGTGAACGGCCCGGCGGTCGGCATCGGCGTCACCATGCAGCTCGCGATGGACATCCGCATCGCTTCAGAGGCGGCGCGGTTCGGCTTCGTGTTCTCCCAGCGCGGCATCGTGCCGGAGGCGGCATCGAGCTGGTTCCTGCCGCGCCTCGTCGGCATCTCGCAGGCGCTGGAATGGTGCTACACCGGCCGCGTGTTCCCGGCGCAGGAGGCGCTCGCCGGCCGTCTCGTCAGCAAGGTGGTGCCGCCGGACGAGCTGTTGCCGACCGCACGCGCGCTGGCGCGCGAGATCGCCGAGAAGACCGCGCCGGTATCGATCGCGC
>JBARNF010001260.1:0-2685 GCA_049802835.1 Bradyrhizobium sp. | reverse complement strand
TCGCCGCGCACCAAGATGGTGGCGATGACGCAGATGTCGAACGTGCTCGGCACGGTCGTTCCGGTCAAGGAGGTCATCCGCATCGCGCATGCCCGCGGCATTCCGGTGCTGATCGACGGCTCGCAGGCTGCCGTGCACATGGAGGTCGACGTCCGCGACCTCGACGCCGACTTTTACTGCATCACCGGACACAAGATCTACGGCCCGACCGGCATCGGCGCGCTCTACGGCAAGCGCGAGCTGCTGGCGGCGATGCCGCCGTTCAACGGCGGCGGCGAAATGATCCGCGAGGTCTCCCGCGACCGGGTCACCTATGGCGACCCGCCCCACCGCTTCGAGGCCGGCACGCCGCCGATCGTCGAGGCCGCGGGGCTAGGTGCTGCGATCGACTACGTCGCATCGATCGGCAAGCAGCGCATCTCAGCGCATGAGCATGATCTCGTCACCTACGCCACCGAGCAGTTGCGCGAGATCAACTCGCTGCGCATCATCGGCAACGCCGCCGACAAGGGCGCCATCGTCTCGTTCGAGATGCAGGGCGCACATGCGCACGACTTCGCTACCGTCATTGACCGTTCCGGCGTCGCCGTGCGCGCCGGCACCCATTGCGCCATGCCGCTCATGGAACGCTTCGGCGTCACCGCGACCTGCCGGGCGTCGTTCGCGATGTACAACACGCGCGAAGAGGTCGATGCGCTCGTGCGCGCGCTGAAGAAGGCGCAGGAGTTCTTTTCGTAGAGGCGGCTTTCCTCGCACGCAGTTGTCACGACCAAGCAAGGCCAATTGATGCGCCCTCTCCCCTTGTGGGAGAGGGCCGCGCCGCTGCCAACCTCAGGCTCGCTCGGGTGAGGGGTTGTCTCCGCGTACCATTTCCGTCCGAGTTCGCCGAGAGAACCCCTCACCCGGCGGCCTCCGGCCACCACCCTCTCCCACAAGGGGAGAGGGTGCACCGACTTCGGCGCGATATGCGGGCCTATTCAATTAAGCAATCGGCATCAACTCAATCAAACCTACGCCGCCGCCGCCAGCGCGGCCTGTGCATCCGCCCTGATGCGGCTCACCATCGAGCGGAAGCCGTTGGAGCGCTGCGGCGTCAGGTGCTCGCGCAGGCCGAGCTTCTCGAACAGCGCGATCGGATCGGCGGCCAGGATCTCGGATGCGGTGCGGCCCGAGACCATCGCGAGCAGGATCGCGACCAGGCCGCGCACGATGTGCGCATCGCTGTCGCCGATGAAATCGAGCGCCGGCGCCGCTGCACTGTGCCGCACGGTGGTGGCGAGCCAGACCTGGCTGGTGCAGCCCTGGACCTTGTTGCTGTCGCTGCGGTCCGCATCGGGTAGCGGCGTCAGGCCGCGGCCGAGCTCGATCACGTAGCGGTAGCGATCGTCCCAGTCGTCCAGCAGGGCGAAGTTCTCGACGATGTCCTCGATGTCGGGCGTCCCTGTTGTCGCGGTCTGGGTCATCTTCAACATCATCCTCTCCTCGTCATCTGCTGATCTCGGTGGGCGCCAGCCGCGGCGATGCCGCCAGGCCTGGGTCCGTACCACGCCGCGCCAGGACTGAATCGACCGCGTGCGTGACGCCGTCGAAGGTGATCGGCTTGGCAATGATGGCCTCGGCGCCCTGGCGCAGGCCCGCCAGCGCGAGCGGCGACTTGGTCGATGCTGCGACCACGATGATGCCGGCCTGATGCAGCTTCCGTGCGAGCATGGCGACCGTCTCGGCGCCATCGTCCTCCAGGATGCTCATCCCGACGAGCACGGCGTCGGGCGTGGCCCGCGCCGCCTTGGTCAGGGCGTCCGCGGTCTCTGCGAAGGTGAAGGTCTCGTGACGCTCGCTGAGGATATAGCCGAGCGCCGAGCGGATCACCTGATCGGCTTCGATGACAAAGACGCGCGCCTTGCTCGACATCAAAGTACTCCTGCTGCCCCGTTCGCAAACGGATTGATCCAGATCAAGCAAACTCCGTACCGCCGCCCTTCAGCCGGCTTGCCGCAGCGTTGGCGAGCGTTCGTCGCTGTTGCGCTGCGTAGAGCCTGTGATGACGTGTGTCGTTTCGGACAGCACGGCCGGGGAGCGTCGGGTGAAAACCCCCGATGTCGGGTTTGCAACAAGTACATCCTAGCGCGGAGCTTGGCCGCATCTCTTTCAAAACATGGCCTTTTTAACGATTCCAAAGCTCTGGCACAGCCGTTGCAAAACTTCCGTTCAGGCAAAGGTTGAGGGCTGAGTGCACGCCGACGCTTCGGACGAGCGATGCAATCCTTCCCAACAACCCGTCTGCCGGTTCTGGAGAGAGGACGCGGTCTCGCCATGCAAGGTGCATGCGGGACATTGGCAATCGGTTGATGGAGAGCATCATGGCATCGCTGCGACAAATCGCATTCTACGGCAAAGGCGGCATCGGCAAGTCGACGACGTCGCAAAACACCCTGGCCGCGCTGGCCGAGATGGGTCATCGGATCCTGATCGTCGGCTGCGACCCGAAGGCGGATTCGACCCGCCTGATCCTGCACGCCAAGGCGCAGGACACCATCCTGAGCTTGGCCGCTGCCGCCGGCAGCGTCGAGGACCTCGAGATCGAAGAGGTCATGAAGGTCGGCTATCGCGACATCAAGTGCGTCGAGTCCGGCGGTCCGGAGCCGGGCGTCGGCTGCGCCGGCCGCGGCGTCATCACCTCGATCA
>JBARNF010001259.1:0-3133 GCA_049802835.1 Bradyrhizobium sp. | reverse complement strand
ATGCCGTTCAGGCGGCGATGGCCTGCGGCAGGCCGCTGATCCAATCGCGTGCGAGCGCGATGTCGGCCTGCGACAGCTGATGCCCGGCCGGCAGCGTCGTGTGGGTCACGTCGGCGCCGGCGTTCGTCAGCTCGCTGCAAAGTTTCGCCGAGTTGCTGGCTGGCACGATCGGATCGGCCAGTCCCGACAGCATCAGCACGGGCTTGCGCTTAAGCTGGGCGACCGGGGGCTGCGACAGCGGCACCATGGCGCGGAACAGCACGGCCCCGGCCAGCACCGCCGGCTGCAGCAGCAACAGCGCGGCTGCGATGTTGGCGCCGTTGGAATAACCCACCGCGACCGGCGCCGCGATGCCATAGCGTTGCCGCGCCTCACCGACGAAGGCGCCGAGCTCGAGCGCGCGCAGGCGCACGTCGTCCTCGTCGAACACGCCTTCCGCCAGGCGGCGGAAGAACCGCGGCATCCCATGTTCCAGCACCTGCCCGCGCGGCGACAGCAGCGCCGCGCCGGGCGACAACGTGGCGCCGAGCGGCAGCAGATCGTTCTCGTCGCCGCCGGTGCCGTGCAGGAGCAGCAGCGGCGCTGCTCCCGAGGTGCTTCCGGGCTGGAAGCGGTGGGTGAAGGACAATGCCTCGGTCACGATGCGACCTCCTCGAGGTTGGGCAGCACGCCCTCGATCTGCTTGCGGTGGGATTCGAGGAAGGCGGGCAGCTTCAGGTTTCGTCCGAGCTCGGCGACCGGCTCGTCGACCGCGAAGCCCGGGATGTCGGTTGCGATCTCGAACAGCACACCGCCCGGTTCGCGGAAGTAGATCGAGCGGAAGTAGTTGCGGTCCTTCTGCTCGGTCGGATGCAAGCCGTGGCGATCGACCAGCCGCTGCGCCATGACGCCCTGCGCGGCATCGTCGGCGGCGCGGAAGGCGATGTGATGCACCGAGCCCGCGCCCTGCGCGCCGCGCAGAAAGCCCTTGGCCTCGTAGATGTCGACGACGCTGCCCTCGGCGTCACCCGGCGCCTTGAAGCGGATCACCGAGCCTTCGCGTCCCGTCTCCGCAAAGCCGAACACGTCGGTGAGGACAGCGGCGGTCTTCTCAGCGGAGTCGAGCAGCAGGGTGACACTATGAAAGCCGCGGATCGCGTGCTCGGTCGGGATGTCGCCATTGCTGAAGCCGGGCTCGTTCTCCGCGCCGGGGACGCCGACCAGGGCCAGCGCCATGCCGTCGGGATCGGTGAACGGCAACACCGACTCGCCAAAACGCTTCTCCAGCGCCTCATAGGCGATGCCCTTCTCGGTGAGACGCTGCGTCCAGTAGCCGAGCGAGCGTTGCGGCACCCGGAACGCGGTCTGGTGGGTCTCGCCGACGCCGCGGCGGCCGGGCCGCGCGCCGGCCCAGGGGAAGAAGGTCAGGATCGTGCCGGGGCGACCGGCCTCGTCGCCGTAATAGAAATGGTAGGTGCCGGGATCGTCGAAATTGACCGTCTTCTTGACGAAGCGCAGGCCGAGGTCGCGGGTGTAGAAGCCGAAATTCCGGATCGGGTCGCCGGCAATCGCGGTCACGTGGTGAAGTCCGGGCATCTGGATCTCCTGTCGGTGAAGGCCCCAGTGGGCCGTTGAATTCCTGTAGCGGTATATTGGCTTGCTTTGATTTGGAGACAATCCGTGCTTTTGTGACATCTCTGTCTACGATTTGGCGATAATGACGGTCCGGGACTGATGGACAAGCTGAGCAGCCTGCGGGCCTTCGTGAAGGTGGTCGAGAGCGGCAGCTTCGCCGAGGCCGGACGCCAGCTGCGTCTGTCGCGCTCGGCGATCTCGAAATATATCGGCGAGCTCGAGCAGAGCCTCGGCGTTCAGTTGATCGTCCGGACCACGCGTCACGCCAGCCCGACCGAGACCGGCCAGCGCTATTTCGAGCGCGCGGTCTCGATCCTGGCCGATCTCGACGCCGCCGATCAAGCCGTCAGCCAGTCGCAGGCTGCGCCGCGCGGGTTGCTCCGCGTCAACGCGCCGATGTCGTTCGGCACGATGCGGCTCGGGCCCGTCGTGGCCGACTTCATGGTGGGCTATCCCGAGCTGCAGCTGCAGATCGTGCTGAGCGACGACCTGCTCGATCCGGTCCAGGACGGCTTCGACGTGACCTTGCGGATCGCCGAGCTGGAAGCATCGAGCCTGGTGGCGCGGCGGATCATGCCGGTGGAGCGCGTGATCTGCGCGGCGCCCGCCTATCTGGCGCGGCACGGTACGCCTGATAGCCCGGAGGAATTGCGCCGCCACACCTCCCTCACCTATGGCTTCCTGCTGACCGGCAATCAGTGGAAGCTCACGGGCCGCGATGGCGATCATTGGATCCAGCCGGCATGGTCGTTGTGCGTGAACAATGCCGAGGTGCTGCGCGACGTCGCCATCCGGGGACAGGGCATCGCGCTGATTCCGCGCTTCATCGCCGCGGACGCGCTCGCCGACGGTGCGCTGACCGCGATCCTCCCCGACTACGTGGCACCGCCGCTGGCGCTCTATGCGATCTATCCGCCGACGCGGCACCTGTCGGTGAAGGTGCGGCTGTTCATCGACTTCCTGGTCGAGCGTTTCGGCCGCAGCGAGACCTGACCAGCGTTTGAGCTTTGGGTGATCTGCAAAACGCCTCGAACCTTTAACCGGGCGCTGATAGTGTCGGGCCACCTGCAGCAAGGGACTACGGCAAGGGACTACGGATGGGCCGTCTGAGCACGCATATTCTGGACACGGTCAGGGGCAAGCCCGCCGTCGACGTCGCGATCGATCTCGATGCCCTCCAGCCGGATGGCTCCTGGCGCCGGGTCAAGCAGGTCCGGACCAATGCCGACGGGCGCACCGACCAGCCGGTGCTGGCGGGGGACGAGCTCACGGCCGGCACCTACATGCTGACCTTCCATATGGGCGCCTATTTCAAGGCGCACGGCCTCGCCGCCGGCGATCCGCTGTTTCTCGACCTGATCCCGCTCCGCTTCGCGGTCGCTGACGCCAGCGCGCATTACCACGTGCCGCTGCTCGCGACGCCCTGGAGCTACCAGACCTATCGCGGGAGTTGAGCCGGATGGCTGCTGACGTTTATCCGCGCGACATGGTCGGCTATGGCCGCACGCCGCCGCATGCG
>JBARNF010001258.1:0-12887 GCA_049802835.1 Bradyrhizobium sp. | reverse complement strand
GTCCTGCTGGCGCCGGGCCTCGCGTCGTGGCGGGGGCGCCGTCGCAGGTTGGAACACCGTCGCACATCGTGCAGCCGCCCATGGGACGCAGCGGCGGTCCGCCGCAGAGCGCCCGTGCGCAGATGGGCGGCATGCGAGGCATGATCGGCAATTCGCCGCCGATTGGGACGGCCGCTCATTTCGGGGGAAGTCCCGCCATGGCCGCGCCACGGATGAGCGGGGGCGCCCGCGGTGGTGGCGGTCGTTCGGGGGGCGGCTTTCATCGGCACTGACGACCTGCGTCAGCCGGACGGGCGGAGCAGACGCCGATCCGCTGTGCTGATGTCCGGATTGTGAAGTCCGCGCGCAGCCCGTTCTAGGGCGGGCGCTGGCGACAGCGTGGGGGATGACTACATGCGAGTCATTCCTCCGCGCCTCCATCGTCTTCGCCTGCCGTGAAAAGCTCGTGCTCGTCCTCCTGCTGCTCATCATCGCCCCCATCTCGCTCTCGGCCGCGAGCTATCTGCGCGGCGATCGCCGTGGCAACTGGCAGACCGCGGATCGATCGAGTGCGGGACTGCTGCCGTCTCCTGCACAACATGCCGACGCGGTCGTGCGCGTGTTCGCTGCGCGCACGGTGCGTTGGCGCGGCATCTTCGCGGTCCACACCTGGATCGTCGTCAAGGAGAGGGGCGCTCCACGTTACACACGTTATGACTACACGGCCTGGGGCGAGCCGATCCGAGTCGATGGTTTCGCACCGGACGGGCGCTGGTTCGGGGCTTTGCCTGAGACGGTACTTGCCGTCGATGGCGACGAAGCCGAGCGCGTGATTCCAAAGATCCGCGGCGCGATCGAAACCTATCGCTTGCGCGCCTATGGCGACTACAACGCCTGGCCCGGGCCGAATTCGAACACGTTCGTGCAGGCCGCGCTGAATGCAGTGCCGGAGCTGAACGCCGTGCTGCCGCCGACTGCGATCGGCAAGGACTACCCCTATGACGGCTGGGGCGGACGCACGGCGTCCGGCACCGGCCTGTTCGTATCGCTCGGCGGCTATCTCGGCCTCACGGTGGGCTGGATCGAAGGCGTTGAGCTGAACTTCTTCGGCGGGGTTCTCGGGGTCGATCTGCGGCGTCCTGCCTTGAAATTCCCCGGGATCGGCCGGCTCGGCATGACCCTCACCTGAGCGCGCGGCGGGGGCCCAGTGCGCCGGTCTGCTGGCATGGCGCTTGCTGCGATCCCTCCCAGGCAACCCGCAATGTCGCGGTTGCGCCAGAACGCCAGCGTCCCGGCCCTGCCATTCGCGTCAGCTTGCCTGCGCTCGCTTCCGAATGTCGGATCCGCCACGCGAGGCGAGGGGAGACAGTTGATGGACACGCTGTTTGCGATCTGCGCGACCTATGAGGTGGACGACGGCACGGCGCGAGGCTTCGTCCTCCAGCGGCGCGATGCAGATGGCAGTGCCAAGCCTTGGTCGATCCTGGTCACGCGCAAGGGCAACAACTTCTACGGCTTCGAGAATGCCTGTCCGCATCAGGGCGGGCGCCTCGACAAGCGTCCAGGCGAATTCATGGACGAGGAGGGCAATTTCCTCGTCTGCGGCCAGCATGGAGCGCAGTTCGATCTCGACACCGGGCAGTGCTTCATCGGCCCCTGTCAGAGCCGGGCGCTGCCCCCGATCAAGCTCGTGATCGACGACGGCGATGTCTGCCTGTCCGGCATCGATCTGGACGAGGAGGACGGGCTCGACATCGACGATCCCGAGGATGACGTGCCGGAGGTGCAGATCACCTCGGACTGACGAGTAGAGGCCGCGCCGCCGTCAGCGCTTCTTGCGTTCGGCGCGGCTGAAATTGCTGAGATGCCCTTCGCGGGCGGCCTGGGCGCGCGCTGCCTTGATCAGGCCGGGACTGCGCGCCGGCGCTGCCGGCAGCGAGGGCAGGCGGGTGAGCCTGCGGCCGCCGCAGCCCGGACACACCGGCTTTTCCGAAATTCCGATCAGCAACTCGACATCTTCGGCGCATTTGGCGCAATGGAAGCTGTAGAACGGCATGACACGTCCCCTCCTCGACCCGAGAGGACACTGCATGAAGCGGGCCAGCCGCAAGTCCGCCTGAAAGCGTCGATTTCGGGGTTCGATCGGGTTCGTTTGCCCGCAAACGGCTCCTCTTTGCTCCTGAGCCTGTTCCCAACGCGACGCGGCTTGCGTCGGACTTTTGACAGCCGCCGCGGGCAATCTGCCCGCCGGCCGGTGCTGGAAATCAGGGCGCCGGCCGGGACGGGGATCAGGCGTTGGTCTTCGGCACGTACTTGCCGGCGACGCACTTGTAACTCTGCAGACGCCACTCGTGATAGGGACCCTTGGACATCCAGTCCGCGATTCCGATCTGCGCACTGACCGCGCATGATGTCATCGTGATGCCGGACATCTCGCTGTTGGTGACGACCTTCTCCATGCAGAGTGGGCCGTTGCATAGCATTGCGACGAGAGTGACGAGCACGTTGATTCTGCCTCCAAAGAGTGGGACCCGGTAAGGATCTCGAAAGCAGAGTTCATGCCAAGTTGTGAATCCAGGCCGTGTTGCTACGGAAAGGATTGGTGCGGGTGTCACTTCATGGCTACAGAAGCGTGACGGATTCACTGCTTACGTCACGCATCGTTCACCACGCCGTCCTCGTTCGCTGCTGATGAGTTGGCTGCCTCGTGGTCGTGGCGGCCGGCGTCGCCGGTGGCGTGCCGGCGTGTAGTTGGGCGGATGCCAAAGAACGGGCAGCACCTGCGCAGTCCTGCGGCGGTTGCAGACAGACGGATGAGTCGGTCGGACGTGACGATCCTCACGCCTTGCGAACGAACTCCGACTTCAAGTTCATCTGGCCGATGCCGTCGATCTTGCAGGCGATGTTGTGGCCGTCGGTCGCTTCCTGCAGGCGGATGTTGCGGACCTTGGTGCCGCCTTTCACGACCGAGGACGAGCCCTTGACCTTGAGGTCCTTGATCACGATCACGCTGTCGCCGTCGGCGAGCACATTGCCGTTGGCATCGCGGATGCTGGTGTCGTCGGCGGCCGCCGTAGCGCTCGCGGCATCGCCGCTCCATTCATGACCGCATTCCGGACAGACCCACAGCGCGCCGTCCTGATAGGCGTGCTCGGAGCGGCATTGCGGGCAGGTCATCGCGTCGGTCATCTCGTCCTCAGGTGCTGCTGGAAGCGTGTGCAGCGTTAGAGGCTCGGATGGAACCGGGCAAGGAAAATTGCGCCCCGCCTGCAGTCACAGCGCGCACCGCAGATACGTTGCGCGCTGCCGTTGTTGACATGTCGCTGGCCGAGCCAGCCCGTCGTCACGCCGCTTTCTTCTCTGCGACCTTGGGCGCGCTCTCGGCCGATTCCATGGCCCGCAGATAGGTGTCGAGCAGGGTCTCGTGCTCGTCGCGCTCGTCCTGGTCCTGCTTCCGCAGCTTGATGATCTCCTTGAGGATCTTGACGTCGAAGCCCTCGCCCTTGGCCTCGGCGAAGACTTCCTTCTTCTGCTCGTTCAACTCAGCCAATTCGCCATCGAGGTGCTCGATCCGCTCGACGAAGGACCGGATGCGCGCGCCGGGAATGCCGATCTCTGACATGGTGACTCCTACACTAATGGGGCCCCGAAAATGCGCGGCAGTTCATTGCCAATGTGTTAACGGCGGCCGCTTGCCCGCCCTGCAAATGCGACGTGCTTAACGCGGAACCGGACGGGAGCGGGGCGTGCCGAACCTGTTCCATTCTCTAGCTCCGCTCCGCCGCCGCCAGCGCCCGAAACTGCTTCTTCATTGCATTGACCTTTCCGAGATAGCCCGCGACCGAATGGTCGCCGCAGCGCTCGCCGTCATCGGGCCTGAAGCCGCGGCGCACGAAGCCAGCGGCAGGGCCGGCGCCGCAAAGATGGATGACGGCGGCGAGATCCTGCGTCTCCCGTGCCGTCGGCTTCGCGGCGGGCGCGCGTGCGAGCACGGAAGCGACCTGGCGGTCGAGATAGATCGCGGTGAGCGCCACTGCATGCGCGGGCCAGGCGCGGATGTAGAGGCTCGGCGCGCCGCAGCCGTCGGCCGTGACCTCATGATCCCTGATGCAGAAGCGCGCGGCCTCGGCGAAGGCGCCGTCGGTCATCTGGAACAGGCCGACGGCGCTGGAGGCCGGCTGATACAGCGCGAACGGATTCCACGCCAGGCGCCAGCGCCAATAGGTGCGCGCGACCGGATTGCCGGAGCTCTCCGTCTGCGCCAGCGCGGCCAGTAGTTCCGCCGTGATCGATCGCGTCGCATTGTCGCGGAACAGCGCGCCATATTGCCGCCAAGTCTGCTCCGGCTCCTTGTCGAGCGAATGGCCTGCGACGACGAACAGTTCGGTCGGCTTGCGCATCACATGATAGGCGAGATTCGCCAGCGCAAAGGCGGCGAGCACCAGCACGGCGACGGCGGCGATCTTCAGTGCGCGCGGTGCTGCCATCGCTTTCCGGCGCAGCCAGCGCGCGCTGCGCGCGGCGATTCGCCTGGTGCGGCGGAGCAGCGCGTTCCAGCGTCTGGCCCCGCGCCGCCGGCGGCTTCTTTGTAGTATCTGAGTACGGCGCTCAGGCAACTCATTAGCTCCCAACGCTGGTCGCGCCATCAGGGTTAAGGAAGAATTCGTGCAATCGCGTCATGGTGCAGCTCTCCGTGGTGGGATGGTGCGTGATGAAGAAATCGGTCAGTACCTTGTTGATGGTGCTGTTGTCGGTGCTGGCGGCGGGCATTCTGGTGTCCACGGCCGTCCTGATGAGCGGTGCGACGGCACGTTACAACGAGAGCGTCGAGACCGAACAGCTCGCGGCGGCCGACAAGGCGATCTTCCAGAACGTTCTCGTCATGCGCGCCCATCGCGGCGACATTCAGAGCGCGCTGCTCAGCGAGGAGGATCCGCGCGCCAAGCTCACCGAATATCAGGGCATCGAGGCGAAGAGCTATGACGGCATTCTGGCCGCGCTCGCCGGCGTCGATCTGCCCGGTCGCGACGACCTCGTGGCCAGGCTGAAAGCGAACTGGGACGCCACCCTGCCGCAGTTCAAGCTGCTGTTCGACGAGGCGGCGCGGCCGCGCGCCGAGCGCGTGCTGGCGCGCACCAATGCCTGGTATGATCAGATGACGAAGACGCTGGACTCTGCCAACGCCGCGTCGTTGGCCGTCTCCAATCGCGTCTGGATGACCGATCCCACGATCGCGAAGATGGTGCAGGCGCGCCGCCTGGCCTGGCAGGTCCGCGACCGCTATGGCCTGCAGTGCTCGTTGCTGCGCCCCAACATCAACAGCTCCAAGCCGCTCGAAGAGGCCCAGAAGAGCTCGATCGCGCAGGGGCGCGGCACCATCAACGCCGGCTGGAGCGGGCTGGATGACCTGACGGCGGGCGCCGCAGGCTCCGCACTCGCCAATGTGGTCAAGACATCGCGGGGCGAGGTCGAAGCGGCGCATCAGCGGATGGACCAGATCACGAAGGGGCTCGACGGTAGCGGCAAGCCGGTCATGCCGGCACCGGAATGGAATGCGTTCTGCCAGGCCCCGTTCCAGGGCATCATCGCGATCGGCATGACGGCGCTCGACGCCTCGATTGCCCGCGCCGAGGCGCTCAGGGCGGCCGCGTTGAGCAGCCTGATCATGCAATCCATCGCCTTCGTCACCGCGCTGCTGGTGGCTGTGGTGGCGCTGCGGTCCGTGCGCGTCCGGCTGGTGCGCCCGGTGCGCGCGCTGATGCAGGCGATCGAGCGCATCGGCCAGCGCGACTATCAGACGCCGGTGCCGCAGTTCGCTCATGCCGATGAGTTCGGCGCGATGGCTGCCGCCCTCGAGGGCCTGCGCGAGAGCGCCGCGACGGCGGAGCAGCTTTCGCGGGAGCGCGAGACCGACCAGGGCAAGCGGCTGGAACGCTCGCAGGCGATCGACAGCGCCTGCCGCAGTTTCGACGACACCGTGCAGGCGGTCATCGTCAGCATGAGCAACTCGACCGGCCAGCTCGATTCCAGCGCCACCGACGTGCGCAAGCTGGTCGATGATTCCACCGAGCAGACCGCCGCCGTCGCCAGCGCCGCCGAGACCGCGACCACCAATCTGGAGACCATCGCGGCGGCGACCGAAGAGCTGACGGCCTCGGTCGCCGAGATCGCAACCCAGGTTCAGGCCTCCGCCGCCGATGCCCGCCAGGCGGTCGAGAAGGCGGCGCAGACCAACGCCACGGTGGAGATGCTCGACCGCGCCGCCAACCGCATCGGCGAGGTGGTGAAGATGATCACCGCGATCGCCAGCCAGACCAACCTGCTGGCGCTGAACGCGACCATCGAGGCGGCGCGGGCCGGCGAGGCCGGCCGCGGCTTTGCCGTGGTCGCCGGCGAGGTCAAGAACCTGGCGTCGCAGACCGCCAGCGCCACCGACGACATCACCCGGCAGATCGCCGAGATCCAGGCCGCCACCGGCGAGTCGGTCGAGGCGATCCGTTCGATCAGCCTCAACATCTCCGGCATCGACGAGAAGATGACGGCGATCGCGGCCGCGGTCGAGCAGCAGCGCGCCGCCACCACCGAGATCTCGCGCAACTTCCAGCAGGCGGCGCAGGGCACCCGCGCCGTCACCGACACGATCGGCTCGGTCGCGGCACTCAACCGCCAGACCGGCAATGCGGGGGCCGCGATGGTCGATTCGGTGCGCAAGATGTCCGGCGATGCCGACCGTTTTCGCGTCGCGGTCGAGGGTTTCCTGGGAACGGTGCGCCGCGCCTGAAGCAGCGCGCGCGTGACGCAGGCAATGAGGGCGGATCGTCGCCGAACGCAGCAAGCGTGATCCGTCATCGGCGTCGGCGCGACCTTCACGTGTCATCTGCATGCGCGATCGCCATCTCGCGGCGCATCTTGCGCCCGAGTTGTGCCGGTCGTTCCGCCCTTTCAAGAGAGAGGGCGCGGGGAATGCCGGGCGCTGGCCGCACCCATGGCCCGCCTGCAGAAAGTAACGCAGGCGGCAGTCACCACAGGTTCAGCCGAGGCATCCCGGCATTCCCCGCGCGATGGTTTTCACGCTTATCTCGCGCTCTCCTCGGTGTGCCGGGCTTGTTAGCCACCGTCGCCCAGAGTGATCATCATCACCCCCGGACTTAGCGCCAGCATCGGGGCGCCAGGACCACGCGTCTTCACGTCCGCAAGCTGCCGTTCGTCGGCGAGCACAAGGCCCGCTGCAGCACCCTTGCAGCCACCGCATCCCGCAACCCAACGTCTCGTGACGACCGCGAAGCGCCCCTCTCGTGAGGCGGGATGGCGGCATTCAATCATGAATTCCGAAAAAGAGAAAGTGAATTATTTTTATCAGAAGGACTGGACAGGGCAAATCAGCTTGATGGATTTGATGAAATCGGCCGTGAGGCGCAGGCGATGTCGCCGCGCGCAAGCTGCCGCAGGGTGGGCAAAGGCGCGCCGGGCGCGATCTCATCGGGCAAACTGTTTCCCGCGCCGTGCCCACCGTCCGCTCCCGTGGGCGGTAATGGTGGGCACGCGCCGCCTTCGGCGTCGCTTTGTCCACCCTACGAGGCTGTGAATCTTTCGACGTTTGCGATTTTCGGCACGAGTCAAATCAATGACTTAGCTCACCAGAAATCTGCCGAAATCGAATTGTCTCCCATGCTCTGCGGCTCCGTTTGCGTGGATGCACGTCGCGGAACACTTGTCCCATCAGCCGGTTGAAGCAGCTTCCACGTTAGCCACGGAGGACTCCCGTCATGCAGGATATCAGGGAACACATGGAGATCATCGGCGCCGACGGCGTGCATGTCGGCACCGTCGACGGCGTCGAAGGCAATCGTATCAAGCTGACGAAGCAGGACAGTGGCGAGGGCAGCCACAGGGGACATCACCATTTCATCGACAAGAGCCTCGTCGCCGAGGTCGAAGGCGACAAGGTGCGGCTGTCGGCGATCGGCGCGGTGGCCGTGACGATGGAGCAGGAGAAGTAGGGGCGAGAACAGCGACGCATCACGCGCCGATCGCCTCGCCGCGGTCGATCATGCGCCGACACATCCGCGCCTCATGGTTCGAGACGCGCCGCAGGTGGCACTCCTCACCAGGAGGGTCTCGATTTCAGAACTTGGTGATGAGGACGTCGCCATAAACTCACAACCGTACGGTGGGCAAAGCGGCGCCGTGAGGCGGGGCGTGCCCACCATTGGCGGCGGTGGGTGTGGGCGGTGGGCACGGCGCGTGAGACGGTGCGCCAGATGGCAGCGTACGGGCGCGCTTTTGTCCACCCTACGCGACAAATCGCTTTGCCCGTAGATAAAGACCTCAGGGGCACCGCAGGTTACAGGACCGTAGCCCGGATGAGCGATAGCGACATCCGGGGTCTCCCGCAGCGCTAGTGATGAACCCGGACGTCTTCGTGACTGTCGCATCGCAATGGCCGAATGACGGTTCACCAGGGCAAGGCAGAGGGCGATTTGGGAAAACAACTATAGGTTGATTAATCATTTGATATCGGATCAAATCGGGCTTGCCGAATCCGTGATGCGCGCATCGCGGAAGATCAGCGCTTCAACCTCCCACCGGCCGGACAGTGGCGTTTTGCCATGCTTCAGGTCTCGGCCCGGCTGGATTTCGAATGACCAAGGAGTTTCTCATGCGCATTGGCTTTGCACTATCGACCCTATCCGTCGTCGTGGGATCGGCGGTTCTCGGCTGGGGGCTGACCGCGCCGCGCACCGCGCGCGCGTTTCTGGAGGACATCTGCGTCCAGCGCACAGGCGAGGGCCTGAGGAACTGTCTCGCGCCGGCCAGCGCGTGCAAGGATCCGGCGGAAGCGCTCAATCGGGGCTGCCTGCTCGAGGCGGTGCAGTTCGCCGTCATCCCGCCCGGCCGCAGCATGGTTCATGCCGACTCGACCTATTTCATCGCCCAGGCGCTCGGCTATCGCGCCGACGTCGCCTATTGGATTGCCGCGTATAACGAGAACTCCGACTACGCACAGTATGCGCCGATCGATCAGTGCGGCGTGCAGGCGACACCCACGAACTCCGGTGCCAGCTACATCACGGCCAAGTTCAACGGCTTCCAGCGCACCAACAACACCACCGACGGGCCGCTCTATCATTATCTGCTGAACTTCTCGCCGAACGGGCAGGGCACCGATGTGCATGGCGCGAGCGGAGTCCAGGCGGTCTATCCGTTCCATTATCCGCCGCCCGGCTATCCCATCACCATCGACGACGTCTATCAGGGCACGCTCTACGACCTCAGGCAATGGGCCATGAAGGGCGACGACGGCCCGGGCCTGCTGTGTACGGCCGGATACACGACGCCCAATGACTCCTCGAACTTCAGTGGCCCGAAATGTCTGGCGGGCGTCCCGATCAGCGGCAATGTGCCGCTGCTGGAGAACTACGCCATCGGGCCGGCCATCAATGTGACCTCCGGGCCCAAGGTGCTCGACAACAGCAATGGCGTCGTCGACTACACGAAATTGAAGTCCTGGCTGGACGACAAGAGCAAGACCACCGGCGTGCTGTTCGACGATCCGAAGCAGCCGCCCGTGCCGGTGCAGGTGGCCAGGATCGGGCTGTATCTTCACAGCCTGCAGGATGCCTCGTCGCACGGGACCTTCTGCGGCGACGACGCGCCGTCGCCTCCGGGCGGCTCGGACGCCGGCAGCTACATGGTCATGAGCTCCGGCAGCGTGAAGCTCGCGTTCGGGACCTATTGCGCCACCGGCCCGCATCTGGCGAGCCATGTCCAGGAGACCGGCACCGGCGACGTCAGCCTGCCGCTGCGCGACTATGTGGCGCTGAACAACACGCTCGACGAGCTGATCCTGTTCGGCAACAACGTCGCCAAGCCGCGCGGCTGGATCGTCAACCCCAGCCTGCTGCCGCCGAACGTCGTGGGGGCTAAGAGCGCCGCGGGCGACAGCGCCGCCGACCTGAAGTCCCGCCTCGTCGGCCGCATCGTGCAGGGCCAGCAATGGTCGCGCGCCGAGGTCTACGCCTCCGGCGTCGTGACGCTGCCGCTGCAGCGGACCGACGCCCAGGACCGGCTCAACACCATGAACGCCGCGCTCGGCGCCTATTCGAAGCGACTGACGAACGCCAACCCCAAGCTGACCGCGCTGCGCCCGATGCCGGGCAACTCGTTCGCCGCCGGCGACCGCTCGGCGTGTTTCAAGTAGCGCAGCGGGCTGAGCTGGCAGGGGAGCGGCCGCTCTCTCCCCACGTCATTCCGGGGCGCGCTCAAGCGCGAGCCCGGAATCCATACTCCCAGGCCGTCGTGGTGGGCGCATATCGTCGTGGCCTGCATCTCGCAACCTCATAACCGCTCGTGGTTATGGATTCCGGGCTCGCTCTTCGGGCGCCCCGGAATGACGAGGGGAGAGAGTGTCCCAGCTAGTCGGAGCCATAGGGTGGGCAAAGCGCCGCCATCAGGCGGCGTGTGCCCACCATCGTGGCGCCTGGACAAGGCCGAATTCCCGTCTCGCTCCCAGACCTCGATCGCGCTATGATGGCGGCCTCGAGCAAGGAAGGCCGTCATGACCGTCAAGGTTGCCGTCAGGTCAGAGGTCGCTCGTGACCCCACAGTCATGAGCGGCGATCCGGTGGTTCGGGGGACAAGGGTTCCCGCCGAAACGATCCTGGCTTACCTGCGCGCCGGCTATCCGGCACAGGAGATTTTTGCCGATTACCCGAGCCTGCCGATCGATGGCATCGACGCCGTGATCCGCTGGGCCGAGGCGACGTATGGGGCCGACTGGCGGGCGCTGGAAAGAGCAGCGTCTGACCATTGAGCGATCGGTTCCTGATCGATGAGTGTCTGAGCGGCGCGCTGGTTGGCCTCGCAAAGGCACGCGGCTATCAGGCCGACTACGTCACCCATCTCGGCAAGAGCGGCTGGCAGGACTGGAATCTCGTTCGGTTCGCGAGCGCGAACGACTACATCATCGTGACTGACAATCGCAGAGATTTCCTGAAAAAGAGTACGCCAAGCTCGACGTGCATGCGGGATTGGTCATCCTGATCCCGAAGGGTACCCGGGATCAGCAGATGAACCTGTTTCAAAGGCGCTGGATCTCTATTCGGTGCGCAATGCCGATCTCGTGAACAAGTTGATCGAAGTCGCACGCGACGGCTCGGTCCATATCCGCGATTGGAGCGCCGGGGATCACGACGTCAGCCATGTCGACGACCCGAAATGGGAGTGATGGTCGAGCAGGCGTCGCTGAAGCCGTTCGAGCGCAGCCAGTCCCGTTGCCCCGATGAGCGCAGCGACATCTGGGTTCTTTCTTAGCCGAGGTCCCGGATGTCGCTGCGCTCATCGGGGCGAATGGTGAATTGATTCGCATTAGCTAATAAGGTGCAGTGTCAACGTAACACAAGATGACGCGCCCGCCTTCGCTCGTTGAGCTACGGCAGAGCCGCTCATCCGCCTCAGGGGCTACAGGCTGTTTCGTATTTTGGACAAACTGACGCCTTGGTGGTCGTCGATGAATCAACCTGAGGTAACTTCGAAGGAAAACGGATGCGTGAAGTCCAGCCTCCTAGGGTGGCGATGATGACCATACGTCGACTGCTCGCCAGCGTCCTCAGCCTGACGATGGTGGCTGTGGCAGCAGTTCCTGCCGAGGCCGCCAAGTCCAGCAAGCAGGACAAGATCAAAGCTGCCCAGGCGGGCAAAGCCAAGGCAGCTGCACGGAAGCAAGTCACCGGCCGCGACCATCAGGGAAATCACGATAGTCTGACAAAGCCGAACAAGTCCGGGGCCAAGGGCGATAAGCACGCCAAGGGCATCAAGCAGGCCGGCGCAGCCGGGAAGAAGAAGAAATAGGGCACCAGTCGGCGTTCGACGCCGAGCGCGTCGTTTGTCGGCCCGGGAATTGCGCTGATGGCATCGTCATCGTAATTCCTGACATCACGACCGCGTCGTTCTCCAGCAGATGCACGCCGAACCGCGCCGCCTCGCGCCGCGCCAGCGCGAGCTCGTCGGGCAGGGTGCGGTGATAATATTCATGGTTGCCCATCGCCATCACGATCGGCATCGGCTCGGGCACGATCTCGCGCAGCCGCGCAAACCCGTGAACCGCGCCCTCGCAGACATCGCCGGCGACGACGACCACATCGACCCCGGGCAGGGCCTCGATCGGCTTGATGTCGGCCATGTCGGCGTGGAGATCGGAGAAGATGTGCGAGGCAATGAGCCCGGGGTGCTCGTAGCGCTGGCTTCAAGCGGGCTAAGCCGCGCGCTCCGGCGATCGGCTGATGTCGCCGCGACCGGCGAGAAGTCCGGCGACGGAAATATCTTCGTCGAGTGCATCCCAATGAAGCCCGATCCGGCTTAATTCGACCTGCCCACGCTGGGCGGGGGTGGCGTGCAGGAGCCGCGGGAACCATGCGAGCGGAACGCCGAGCGTGCGCCCGTCGGTCAGTTCGACCCACATGGTGTCTTCGTCGAAGCGGACGCTAGTGGCCGAAATGGTCATGCCAGGCTCGCAGGATGAGATCGCGGTTCTCCGCAACGATACGGAGGATATTCGATAATTCCCGGGAATTGAAGCCGTAGCTGTCGGCGATCGAAACCTCCGGCTCAACCCAGATCTTGGCATCGCGGCCGCCACCCATCACATGGATATGGATTCGCTCGGGTGGCTGGCCCTCGTTCGAGAAGAAGTAGAAGCGCAAGCCGCTGTGGCGGAACACGACTGGCATGGTCCCTCCGAGCGGCTTGCGCTGTTCTTGTCAGCTACACCCCGTCGTGCTGCCGCAGGTATCGCACTTCATGCAGGTGCCGTTCCGCACCAGGGTGAAGTTGCCGCACTCCGAGCACATCTCGCCTTCGTAGCCCTTGGCTTTGGCTTCGGCGCGGCGTTCGGCCTTGGAGACGACTTG
>JBARNF010001257.1:0-1573 GCA_049802835.1 Bradyrhizobium sp. | reverse complement strand
GGGCTTTTTCGAGCAGTTTTGTCATGAGGGAAAGACATGACCGAACCACCCAAAATGGAAGGGCTATGGCGGACCGGTCGGCTAATCCGCCCTGCGCGCTGCAGCGTGTAGCAACCATTAAAGCGGCACCCGAGCGCCGATAGACTGACGCCGTGCTCGCCGCCGTCAAGGCGTGGCCTGGTGACAGCGTGGCGTGGATAGAGCAGAGCGACGGCCATCCTTGACGGCGGCTGCGCGCGACGTCGTCGGGACGGCAGGTCGGGACGAAGAAACGGTGCTCCGGTCGAACCAAGAAACCGAATTCATCCGGTCGCTGCGATTACGGCGGGTGGAGGCTGATCTTGCCACGGCGTGCCGCGGGCCACGACGGTGTTGACGAAGATGAGCAGCTTCCTGGCGCAGGCGATGAGGCAGCGTTTGTGTTCTTTTCCGGCAGCCCTCAGCCGTTGGTAAAGTGCGATGAGCTGCGGATTCCAGCGGAAGGACGCCGGCAGCGCGGCGGTATAGAGCGCCCGGCGCAGCCTCTTGCGCCCGCCGTCGATGTGACGAGCACCGACTTGCTCGCCGCTGTCATCGTCATAAGGCGCGAGCCCGGCGAGGGCTGCGGCTTGCTCGCGGCTGAGCTGGCCGATCTCGGGCATACGCACCAGGATTGCGACCGCGGTCGGCATCCCGGCGCCGCCGACGCTGTAGATCAGGTCGAGCCGCTGGGCGAGGTCGCGATGCTCGCGGATCGCGATCACCAGAGCCTTGAGCTCGACCCTCTCGCGCTTGGCCAGGCGGGCGATCTCTTCCTTCCAGACCTTCTGGATACGCGGATCTCGGCAGGTCTCGAGCCGGTTCTTGTACAGCGTAATATCTTCGCCGATCTGCTCGATCATCGTCAGGTGCTCGGCAAATGGCTGCAGCCGGGGATCGGGGGCGGGATGGATCTTCTTGACCGCAGCAGTGCAGGCCGCGATCAGCGCGGCATCGATCTTGTCGTTCTTGGCTCGCTGCAAGTGGAACTTGGCGTAGGCACGCACCTGCGCCGGCTGAAACACCACCACGACAAACCGCTTGCGTCGCAACTCGATCACGACCGCTTGTTCATAGCCGCCGCTCGCCTCGATCCCGATGCGCTTGACCTTGTGGCGCCGCAGCCACTCCAACAGCACCTGGTGACCTTCGGCCGTGTTCTCGACTTGCAACTGCAACGAGGTGCCATCGAGCGCCACGTCGAGCTTCCGTTTGCCGGTATCGATCCCGGCGCAGATTGTGGTACGCTTGGCCATCTTCGTCGACCCTCCCTTGTGATGCGAACCTGAAGTTCCTTCAACCATCCGGGTCCCGATGAAGTGCCGACCGCGATCTTGCTACAGAGACAGCCCTCAAGGCTTCGGTGGGCATCGATCCGATCGATCGGCGGCCCAGCCCGGGCGGCCACCCGGGCTGGGCCATTCCTCATGGAACGATGTCAGGATAAACCAGCGCGCTAATACAAGGGTGGGCAAAGCGCAGCACACAATCGCATGACCTCCGAATGAGAGGGTTGCTTTCCGCCGCATTGCGCGAGGGCGGCGGATAGGCCACC
>JBARNF010001256.1:0-5789 GCA_049802835.1 Bradyrhizobium sp. | reverse complement strand
TCAGCAGCAGCGCGGCACATGCGGCAATGCACGATCTGGTCGTCACGTGGAACCTCCCATCATGATCGAAGCGCTTGGCGCGCCTTCTCGTGTTTGGCCGCCGCAGCATAGGAGCTGGTGGTGAAGCCGCAAGTCGCTCGCGCCATCTTCGCGGAAAATTGCTTTGCCGCTGCGCGAACGCGCTGAACACGTCACGTTCATCTCCACTGTCATGCCCGCGAACGCGGGCATCCAGTACGCCGTGACGGCTCGGCTCAATCACGAGCGCCTCTGGAATACTGGATCGTCCGCCTTCGCCTTCGCGGATGATGACAGCGTTTGCATGGTCTCTAACAACGCTTGAGCGACAGGTCTGTTGGAAGCAGGTCGCAGCATCCCTTGTGTGACCTCTCTGTATTTGCCCGTCGCGTTACCGTGTCGCAGGCGAAAGGACTTGCCTCGTCGGGCAAATCACCCCGATCCTTCGCGCCGTTCCGTGCTCTCTGAGGAGGGGCGTACGCGTCGTCACGATACGTGGGGTGCGGAATGCGGTGGACGCGAGCGGCCTGCCAGACGAGCAGTGTCGATCGCGGACGGCGAAGTCGCGTGGTCCTGATGCTCCGATGCTGGCATCAAGTCGGCGAAGACGCTTGCGCGTCGCGCTGGCGACGGGGGCAATCAAGCCGGTCCCCGGGGAGATCGCGTATAAGCCGTAAGCCATCGCGCAGGGAAGGCCGGATGATCGGCTCGTACCTGTGGTTCTGCCGCGTGCTTTCTTTCGCACGCGGACCATGGGTGCGGTCGGCACCCGGCCTTCCCTGCGCCCTCCTACTCATCGGGGGGCGAAACCGGACGCACAGCCCGGGCGCGACAGGCGCCGCGGGAACGCGCGCTCATGCCGTGCACGGCTGACGGCTGTTTGACAATTGAATCAGATTTTCAGCGCTGACGGCCCGGCCCCGTACGCAGCTCCAGCAGTGTCGCGACGCAATGACGCGCCACCGCGTCAAGGCCTGATGACGCGTAGCATCAACTACATCCGTCCCTGGCCGTTGACCTGGCTCTGCTGCTGCTGACGATCCTGCTCCTTGGCGCGATGACGGCCGTAGAGGCAGCCCGCAGCGGCGCCAAGCATGCCATGGTGACCTGCATAATGCCCGGCGACGCCACCGACGATGGCGCCCTTGATACAGCCCTTGGCGTCGGCGGCCTGGGTGGAGAACAGCGCGACCGCCGCGACGGACAACGCAAGCAGGGTCTTCATGATCGAGCTCCGCAGAGATGTTGCTCTCTAACTACGGCATCGCGGCGCGGTTCCCCCGCCATGCAACCGATGTGAGGCTCACGATCCGTTCACGCGAACCTTTTGGCCGCGCCCGTGACGTAGGGATGGAGAGAATTGATCGCGCCGACCTCTCGTCGCCAAGCTTCCGTTCACCGTGCCGTCGCATTTTGCAGCAGGATGTCAGCACAGGGGATTGACGGTCGCGCGCCGATCTCCGCAAGAATCGATGGCGCGGGCGCGGCATTCCCGTCAGTGGAGACAGGATGATCGAGCACATCAACAAGCAGCGCGTGCGCAAGCTGCTCGAGGCCCATGCCGCCGGCGATTTCGACGCCGTGCTGGCCCATTGCAGCGACGACCTCGAGCACTTCGCCTCGGCGCCGATCGACATCTTCCCCCATCTCGGCGGCCGCCACGGCAAGGCCGACGTGCGACAGATGTGGGAGACCGCGCGCAGCCGCTATGCCGAGGTCAGGCACGAGATCAAGACCATGATCTGCGAAGGCGACCAGGTCGCCGTGGATCTGCGCATCTTCCTGCGCAAACGCGACAATGACCGCATCGTGCAGTACGATCTCGCCGCCTTCTACACGCTGCGCGACGGCCGCGTCACCCGCATCCGCGAGATCATGGACACGTTCGACCTGGTGCAGCAGGTGCTCGAATGCGATCTCGGCCGGCTGCTGATCGCCGGCACCGCCCGCCCCTGATCCGGCGCACCGTGGCACGTCGGCCCGGCCCGCCAGTGCTGATCACGCAAACGTCAGCAGACAGCCCGTTCGGACTTTGAACCTGCCGTCCCCGGTGAGGACCCATCAGCGGTGGCATACGGGGCATCGGTGACATGAGAATCGCATTCCTGGCGATGGCAGGACTGGTGATGGGGGTCGTGGGCGGCGCCACGCTCGGAATCGGCCTCGGACTGGCGTGGATCGAGCTGTTCAACACCAGCGAGTTCGAGGGCTATGCCGGCATGCTGGTGTTCTTCACCTTCATGCCGCTCGGTGCCCTGATCGGCGGGCTCGGCGGCGCCACCCTGTTCGGCCTGGCGGCCTTCCGCGACCAGGAGGTTGCGGTCGCACGCCAGCGGATGCCGCGCGAGGGCGTCAGCCGGATGTGAATCCGCCCCATCGTGCGAGAGCCGCGCAGCCGAGCGCATTTGTGCAATGCAAAAACAACCGTTGCGCGCATCGCCGGCTGGTCTATCTGTGAGGCCAGAGAAGTTAAATCCGGCGCCCCGGCGCGACGTCATTGGCGACGTCGCCTCAAGGCCTGCGCGCCCCTCATAAGCCAGTTCAGGGTCTCGACCACGATGACGGAGCACAGCCTCTGGCGTCTGTCGCGCGCATTGCATGGCGCGATCAACGAACGCCATTTCGACCAGTTCGCCGAGCTTCTCGACGACGATATCGACTGGGCCATCTACGGCCCGATCGACATGTTTCCCTTCCTCGGCGCGCGGCTCGGCAAGAACGCCGTGCTCGACGCGGTCAGGCAGATTGCCGACAACGTGCACATCCGCAAGCTCGAGCGCGAAACGCTGATGCTGGAGGAGAGCGCCGCCGCGACGATGGTCCGCTGCGCGATGACGACGCAGGATTCCGACAAGCCGATCACGGCGCGGCTCGCGCAATTCCTGCAATTCCGCGCCGGCAAGCTGGCACGGCTGCGCATCCTGATCGACACGTTCGATCTGGTCGAGCAGACGCTCGGCCATCCGATCGACCTGCCGCGGATCGGCAGCTTCGCCTGACGCGCGCCGCGGCGCCGGATTGCGGCCACGATCACCCACAACCCAACACATCGTGACTGGCGTCGTCATAATTTTGCGCCAAGATTCGACCATCTTTCGGCGGACAGGTTCGGGCGGCGGGGGTTGCTCTCATGACATCGTGTGGTTGCGTGCTGGCGGTTTTCACGGCCGGCTTGGGGGTCATTGTGTCTGCGGCGCAGGCCCAGACATTGATCCAGGCACCGCAGCCGTTGCAGATCGCGCCGTGGCAGCAGATCGCACCGCCGCCGCAGGATGACGACGAGGACAGGCCTGACGAACAGGCCGCCGCGATTGACCCGATGAAGGACGTCGACGTCAGCAAACTCGATTGGAGCCAGCTCGCGATCGACGAGACGACATTCCTCGATCGTCCCGAAGCCGCGGCGAAGCGCAAGGCGGCTGCGGACAAGGCCGCCGCGCTCGACTGGTCCAACCAGAACAAGGGCAGCACCGCCTCGGGCGTCTCGGTCAAGCAGTCGGTTTCACCTTTCTGGGACGCGCGCGTCGGCGCCGACATGACCGTCGCGCGGCAGCCGACCACGATGTCGGAATTGCTGGCGGAGAAGGCCGAGAACGGCGGCAGCGCCCCGCAATCGGGCGGCTCGGCCTGGGCCGCCGTCACCGCGCCGGGCGCCGGCTCGATCTGGGACAAGACCGCGATCGAGGCGCGCGTCGACCCGGGCTCGGACCAGAGCCGGCTCGGCACGACCATCACCAAGGCGGTACCGATCGACCACTATAATCTGACGCTGCAGAACGGTTACAACGTGACCCAGCAGGGCATGATGCCGATCCCCGGCGCCGCGCCGCGCACCAGCCGCAGCTTCGACACCGAGCAGTCCGCGAAGCTGTCGATCGGCGAGACCGGCACGAGCGTCACGGCCGGTCAGAGCTTGTCGTCGAGCGACGACAAATGGCTGCGCAAGCTCGGCGCCGAGCAGAAGCTGACGGACGGGCTGACCGTATCGGGCGCGATCGGCGAGACGGCGCAGGGCGGGACCAGCAAGAGCATCTCCGCCGGCTTCAAACGGAGCTGGTAGGCTTAACAAATTGCGGCAGACTGCCACGAATGATCGAACCGTTGCCGCAGCTTCGCCGCGTTGCGGCCCAATTTGGCCGCACTGATAGGCTTTGAGAAGTTCGTCGTGCGGGGACACCGCGCTCGTTTGAACGCGAAATGAGGAAATAGCCGATGAATGTCATTCGTCCGGACAAGATTGATGGAACTGAAGCCGAGCTGGATACGGATCTGGCTGCGGTCTCGGAAGTCGAGGCCGGCATTCGTGATTTCGTCCGTAATGATATCGCCTATCTGCGCCGCCCCAACGCAGCTGCCACAGCCGAGGCTGCGATCGATGCCGACGCGGCGGTCAACAGCGTCACCTCGCTGATTCAGCGCGTCGCCGGCACCTCGCTGTCGGAGATCGAGAACCTGATTTCGGAGCTGGAGGGCCTGCGCGAACTGCTGCACGCCGAAGGCCAGCGCGTGCAGCGCGAGATCGCGAGCTATGCGCAGCTCAGCCAAGCCGCGATGAAGTCGACCCGCGCCATCGCCGAGAACGTGACGATGTGGAAGCGCGCCGCCGACGGCCTGCGCAACAGCTGAATTCGCTGACGAATTGATCGGGAGCCGTCGCGCGAGGAGATCGCGCGGCGGTTTTCGGCTTTCAATCAGGTCTTCTTTGAACGTCTTGCGACACGCCCGCGACCAACACATGCCCCTCTTTTTGCGGGCACGTTGCGCCAGGGGGCGGCCATCTTCATGGAAACGATCCGACCTGAAACCACCGATCCCATTCCGCTGCGGCGAACACCTCAGCGGATGGGGACCATCATGGTCCGCTTCGTCGGATTGTTACTGATTGCTGTAGTGGTCATGGCGCTCATCTGGAGCCGCTAGATCGCTCGAAGAACAACTGCGCCGTTCGTCGCGGTTAACGAATACTTAAACGATCACTCGTCGACGGATGCCGCCGACTCCAGCGAATACGAACCGTCGGCATAGCCTTTGACGACCATTCCGGTGGCGAGCATGACCGCGAGCGTCACGCTGGCAAAGATAAAGCCGAGGAGTTTCAGACCGCCGCGATCTGCCATGCTCTTCCCCCACATCCTGATCCCTGATGAGCTGTCTTATAGAGTCGGGGTTCAGAATGCGTTAGCGCGGAGTTCGTTCCGTACTGAACATTCCCGCGTGGCGTGACCTTTTCGCCTCAACCGTTGTTCCGCCTTGGTACGAAGGCCGACGCAAGCACCGAGAACACCACCTCGCCGCGCTGGTTGCTGCCGGTGTTGCGCGCTTGCAAGATGCCCCATTCACGCCGTGAAGCGGATACACGAAGCGACTCGATCTCGCTGGAGAAACTGATCGTGTCGCCCGCGAGCACCGGCTTCAGCCAGCGCAGATCCCGAAACCCGGGAGACGGACCGCCAACCGCGATCGGTTCGCCGCGCGAGCGCGCGATCTCCACGAGCTGCTGATTGTCGGCGACGATCAGCTTCATGCAGACCGAACCGACATGCCAGCCTGACGCGGCAAGTCCGCCGAACAGCGATTTGCGACCTTCCTCCTCGTCGAGATGAAAGCGCTGCGGATCGAACTGCGTGGCAAATCGCTTGATGTCGGCGGCGGTGAAAGTAAACGAGCCGAGCTCGCGGCGCTGCCCCACCTGGAGATCCTCGAAGAAGCGCATCAGCCCGCCCGTCCGCTGCTCTCGCGTCGCTCGACGATGATCGGCGAGACCATCTCAC
>JBARNF010001255.1:0-8056 GCA_049802835.1 Bradyrhizobium sp. | reverse complement strand
GATCGTGTAGCCAACCGAAACGCTGCGGATGATCTTGTCTTTGACCAGCGCGAACATGCGATCGGCCGAGGCGTCGATGCCCGCTTTCGGGAAGCGGATCAGACATCGGCCCTCTTTGTCCTCGATCCAGGCGCGTTCGATGACGCCTACCTGTGAGAACGTGCTGTAAGCGCTATGGCTATCGAGCGCCGGGGCGCCGAGGTTGAGCCGATCGAGGTTGACCGCCTTCCGGGTCACCTCAAGGACTTCGTCGAACGGAATGGCTGTATCCCATCCGCTCCAGCGGCGCCGACGCACCGAGGCGCCCGTGGTGAACGTGACCTCTACCGTCCTGTTCTCCTCATCAATGGAGGAGATCGGCATAGCGCGCGCCTGCATCGGCAACGCCGCCGGGTCGCTACTTCCCGGCGGCCTTTTTTCCGGCGGCCTTACTGCCTCCGTCTTGTTTGACATTCTGGTTTACCTCTGTTTGAGCCTCCGGCGCGGCGCCCCCTTTCGTCGACTGAAGGGCGTTGCGAGGATCCGTATCGAGAACGATGTTCCGCTTATCCAGCTCGGCGAACCATTCGGCGATCTGATCCATCTGCACGTCAGGATCGATGCCCCACGCCAGAACGAAATCCTGCCAAGTCATGCGGCCCGAACGCACGGCGAGAATGTCCGCCTGCATTTCCTTCATAGGGTCGATTGGCTCATTGGCCGGCATGATCCACTCAACCGGGTAGCCATCGGCGCGGCGTGGCAGAATGCCCGCGTCCATCGCCATTTCGCACCACCGGTCCCAAAGAGGCTCAAGGAACATCGCAACCAGCGTCAGGTACTGAAATTGCTCAATGACCCGCCGAAACTCGATCTTGCCCGCCTTCAGCGAGGAGAAATTCGCGCGGGTCAAATCGCCTGTTAGCTGGTCGTATGTGAGTCCGGCGCCCGCAGCCATCGCTTGAAGCGTGCTTCTCAACACCCCTTCGAACTGCATGGAGCCCGATGGGGCTATGGTTTGGATTTCCTCGCCCTGTTCGAGATACGCGACCATGCCGGGCGCGATTGTCTCGATACGGCGCGAGCCGTTCATTGCGCCGCGCCGCTGCTCTTCCAATTGGCCGAGGTTGCGGTTGGTGCCGCTCGTCTTCACGAAGGCCGCTAGGCAGGCCTCGATCCGGGATTTGACAACGATGGCCTCTTGCAGGTCCGCGAAATCCCTGCCCGTCAGCATCACCGGAGCCAACCACGGGACGCCACGGCCTTGCCCGATGCGGTCTTTGCGGTAGACGTGCAGCATGTCCGACGCGGGGACGCGAACCGAAATGGTCGGCATCACCAAGCCCCGGGCGCCGGGATGTTGCGGGTGTATCCAGAAGGCCCGCCGCTTGCCAACAAGGTCGTATTCGATGCCCTGATCAATGATGATGGCCTCGGCATCGATCTGAGCGCGGGCCTTTCCTGACATCATGACGCGATCTCGAGACGCGTCGAGGTGGTCAGGCTCCAATAGCTGCAATTCGAGCGGCACCACGCCACGCGGCTTGCTGCGAGGGCTCACGGGCACCATGTGGCCCAACACCTCGCCCGCCTCGATCACAGAGCCCGCGGCGAGCGCCAACAGGCCGGAAAAATTGAGTTGGCCCTCTCGATCGCAGTGCTTGGACCACTTCTTCCAAGCCGCTTTGGCCTTCTTATCGAGCGTCTTTGAACCCGTGTTCGGCTTGGGCATGATGCCCGTGCCAACGGCATGGGCAACCGTCACCGTCTTGATGCGGGTGCCCCACCAGGTGTTGCGCGTGAGATCGCGCGAGCGGGCGCGCAGGGTATGCAGCGCGGCCTTGACCTCAACGTTTGCGGAGGCGTTGGTTGCTCGCCATCCGTCCGTCCGGCGCCCCATTTTGGCGCCGTCATAGGCCCGATATTGATCGAGGGCCAACCGGGCAGCAGCACGGCGCATTCCAGCGGCCGGTGCGACATACGCGACGGCACGGTCAAACATGTTCATGTTGTGAGGCGCCTCAGTCGCGGCAGTGCCGGATATAGGTGACCATGGGCGCCGCCAGCGAGGGCGAGACCTCTTGGATCATGTCTTCAAGCTGCGCGATCATGTCCGCACGGCTCTGATACTCGACCTCGCGGCTATCAGAGCCCGACTGAAACTTGACCCGCCGTGTACCGGTTGCGAGCGCGGCTTTCAGCGTATCGATATCGTCTTGCGTGTAAGCCAACGCTGCACCTCATTTCGGGACCGGTTCGGGGCGCCGGGAAATCCGGTAGGCCACCGCGAGCAGCAAGACCGCGATTGAGCGCGATATCCTCAGGGCGCACATTGCGGATACCAAGAGCATGAAGCCGCCGAGCAACCAGTGATCAGCGAGCCACGCGAGGAAGAGAATGAACGCCATGACGCTACGGCAGCTTTGCACCCGCGAACGCGGCGAACACCGCATCCAGCCACTTCTTGACCATGCCGCGCCGCACGGCGCTTGACGACGTGGTCGCGAACACGCTGAAAGGCTGATTGGCCTTGTCCACCACCTCCGCAATGTCCGGGATCAGCATCGGAATTTCGATCGAGCCCGGCGGGAAGGCGAATTTCGTCGCGGTCGAGCGATTGCCGACAAGGATATGACGCGCGCTCGCGCCCAACGCAGCCTTGACGGGCCCAACCTCGCCTGCAGAGGCCTCGTTGTTGCTCAGGATGTGCAGCACGATGATTTCGTACCGGGCCGGGTCGAGGAAACCGATGTCCTGCAGCAATTTCAGCGTCGGCGAGAGCAGCCCGGCCTTGATATCGATCACCGTCACCGCGGCGTCGAGCGTATCAAAGACCTTCATCTGATCGTCGCTGTCCGAAAGGTCAACGATTTCGGTTCGATCCGGGAAAAAGCGCTTCAGAACGCCGCCGTCCATCTCGTTTTCGGTATCGAACGCGCGATGATTAATGGCCTGCGCCTTCAGATAGTCGAGCAGAGCCCGGCTCACGGTCGTTTTGCCGACGCCGCCCTTGTCGGCGCCCACGATAATCACAATCGGCTTGGTCAAGGCCGGCTTCCCTTCTTTGATGGTCGAGATTTGCGAATCAGCGGTTGAACCAACCGCTAGTTGGCCTGCCGATCCATGATGGTTGCGGCTGCTGCGTCTCTTGTGATCGCGCCACCGGCGCGTCGTCATCGGCATTTGTGGGCAGTGACGACGCTTCAACCGGCGGCGGATCGTCCGTGGCCTGTGGAGGACCAGGCACGGTTATTGCGGACGCGGTACTGGTCGCAATTTGGAGAGCGAGAGGGCGCGGGGCGAATAGATCGCCTTGCGTGATCGTCGGAGCCCGCTCGCGAGCAAGGGCTTGCCATTCATCGGGCGTCATGGACGAAAGGCCGAGGTGATCGGCCACGGCCATGTTGTAGACGCGGCAGTCCAAAAAGTGGTTGTCCGTGGTGCCGCGCATCCGCCACTCTTTCTTTTTGCGCGAGCGCGTCACGACATCGGCGAGGTATTCGGCCGTGATCTGCTTGAAATACCTGTCATCGAGCCACGTGCCGAAATGACAGAAGCCGGGCGGGTCTACCTCATGTCCCGCCGAGCGACCTTCGCGTCTCAGGTCCTCATACCAATGACCCTTGAGCGACCAGGTGCCCACCGGCCACAGCTTGACATAGCCGAGCTTGCGCCCATCCAGATCGATGTCCTTTGGCTGGGGCGTTCCGAGCGCCGGCAGGTGCCAACCGTCTCGACCGTCCACCGCGAAGGCGTAGTGGCGCATCGAGCACCAATAGTAGACGACGTGCGAGCGAAAGCCCGAGTCCACCGCGAAGGCGTCCACCCGGCGCCGGCCGCCGTAGCTATCGGGCCACTCGCGGTCATAGAGCTCGGCCAACTGCAGGAAGGCCCCACCGTTCGCGTCCGTGGTGTCGCCAGCGAGCATGTCCGTGTAGACCACCCAGCTCTCTCGATTGGGCGCCCAGGCGACAACCTCCACATAGATGCCGTTCATCTGGACGTCGGCAGCGGCCGTCAGCATCAGGCCACGCGGCGGTATCACGCCCCGGCGATAGTCCTCCCGGCGCTCCATCAGGCGCACATAGTCCGGCGCATCGCCCTTCATCTCATACGCTTCACCAAGCGTGAGATTGTAGAAGGCCTTGAGCTTTGCCGGATCGCTCTGCGCCTCGACCCACCGTTCGGCGATCTTGTCCCAAAGGACGAAGGGCGATGACAGCGCGTCGATGTGGTAGCTCGGAAACTTCCCCGGTCTCGGCGCAGTCGCTATCCAACCGTTGCCGCAGCCAATCGACTCCAGATATTCGCACCGCGGCGCATGCTTGCTGCCGGCGCGCACCAATGCGTTCTTCTCATGCCCCTCGATAATGGTCCCGCAACAGGACGTGACGTAGTGGGCCTGATAAGGATGCTCGGCATTGAATTTGAAATTCGGGCCGAACTTGAAGGTGAAGGCTTCCCCGCACCCCGGGCAGTCCACATGCCAGAAGCGCTGGTCACCCTTGTGGAACTGTTCGTCGATGTAGCAGGAGCCTTTGACGGTTGGCGTAGAGATGTTGATCTCTTTCCAGTCGCCAGAGGCGCCGAAGGCCTCATAGCGGGCCTCGATCATCGTGTGAGGAGAGCCTTGCCCGTCGAGATCGGTCGGGTACTCGCTCGCTTCATCCTTGATGATCTTGCGCTTTGTCTTTGAGCGCAGATCGGCGGTTGAGTTGGCAATCGCCAGCGCCATGGAGCCGCCGGGATAGCGCTTGAGGTAGGTGGTCGAGCCCTCGCCGCTGCGCGATACCTGCGGCTTGATCTTGGCCTTGAGCGCCGGACTTGCCTCGATCGCAGGATTGAGCTTGTCCGCGATGAAGTCCGCAAGCGCGCCATCGGTCGGTTGCACCAGCAAGATGCCGCCCGAGGGGTCGGTCTCGATCGTTGCGCCCACGATGCCCATCGCCATCATGGTGAAGCCGGTTTGAGCCGACTTTTTGCAGACCTCTTTGTTGACCGGGATATCGGTAGCGCTGTTGTTCAGCGGCTCGACGACATAGGGCGTAAGTCGCGGGTCCCACAGCTCATTTGCGCGCGGGCCGTCAGGGACGATGATGTTTTCAGCGCACCACTGCGCCGGGAGCACCTTCGCAGGGGGCGTGATAAGCGCCAACGCCTCCGCCGCCATGATGGCAACGGCCGATTTCTTGAAACGAAGCATGACCGCACCGGCTATTAGGCCGGCATGGTCTCCGGCTCGATCGTGGCAGGCACCGCGGCGCCGGCAATGTCGGAAAGCTCGGCGGCGACCGCCATGCGCAAGTCGCGCTCAATGTCCTTCAACAGAGCGCGCGTGGCGTGCAGCCCGTCTTTCACGGCGGCGGCGGTCACCTGCTCGGCGAATGAGGGGAGCCTACCGAGGATCCTCACAACGGCCTCGCCGATCTTAATGCCGCCTTCCTTGGCTTCATCGATCGGCACCAACCGCCCAAGCCGCTCCTCCAGGTCGAGGAATTTCAGATCGGCCGAGTACTGAGCTTGCCGAGACTGATGGTCGCGCAGAACTGGTGATGTGGGCTCGCTGGAGCCTTCGTTCTCGGCGCGCGTCTCCGCGGCAGCTTCCTTGAAGGCGTCGCCCGTATCGCCAACGGCGCGGTCAAACTGCGCGAGGTTCACCAGCTTGGTTCCGCTCGGCCCCGGCCGGGTCTCAACCTTGCCCTCGGCCTCCAATGCGGCAACGCGCTTGTGGATGGCCTGCCGGCTCTTGCCCTTCTGCTCGGCGATGTCGGATATGGACAGCCAAAGGCCCGCGTCGAGATCGTCACTCATTCCCCGGCGCCCCCGATCGTTTCCAGCTCATAGCGTCCGTCGTCGCGCGGATAGAGATGCACGACGCCAGCTACCGGCGGCATGCCTGGATACCAGGAGAGGCATTGCCGGGGATCGACTTTGTAGAGACCCGCGAGCGTTCGCGTGTTGACGAAGTGGTCAGCACCATCATAGGCGCTGCGGACGTAGCCCGGATGGAGCACGTATCGCTTGGGCATCGTGTCAACCTGTCAACCGCGTCAACCCAGCTTTTTCGATTTCCGGCTGGCGCTTTTCGGGGCCTCCCCCGCCCGTGCGGGGGTGGGGTCGGGGGAAGGACCCGCTAGGGGTATGGCCTGCCGCCCGCGCCCTGCCCCTACGGATAGAGACACGATCGCCGAGGCAAGGCGATGACTGACGCACCCTACCTGCCAACAGCAACGCGCCGAGCAGCATGACGGCTGCGACATGCACCGCGCCTGCTACCCGCACAGGCCAACCGCATACGAGCACATAGCGCAGCGCCCGCCTTGCCATGACAGCGGCGGCATGATGCATGCTCAATGGGTGCGGTTGGTCAGGTGTGGTGCGGTAGCGTCGGCATGACCGATGCCTATGCCCTGCCCTATCAGCTACTCGCCTGATGCCTTCCCCGATAGGACGCGCGCAATCTCGTGCTGCAGCCTCTGCGGCAACACGGACATGACCGTATCCCAAAAGGCGCTTTCGCTATCGCCCGACACGAACTCTTTGGGAATGAACAATCCCGACTTGACCTTGTGGATTGGCAGGCGACCACGGCCAACCCTTTGCATCACCTGACCGTGCAGCTTGGGCGATGGTGCACGCTCTTGAAAGCCGCTGTTGATGAATGCGCCGACATAGACGCGACGCTTGTTCCACGGCGCGGCCGAGACGCCGCGACCAGTCTCACGCGGCTTGAAGTATTTGAGCGCGACATTACCGCCCCTGACATACAGGGCATAGGACATGCCCGCAGGCCGAGGCTTGACCGCGCGAACGATCGTGTCCCGCTGCAGGCCCGTTTGCTTCGTCAGCGCCCGAACAACCTTCGTTCTTGCCATGGTGCCGGTACGGGTGACCGCGCGGATGACAGCGGCAGGCATTTCCCTTTCAGCCTTGGCGAACGTCTCCGCCATCTTCTCGATACCGGACGGATCGATTTCCAACCGCATCAATGGAGGCATGCTATCGGCCCCTCAAGTTGGAGCGAATAGCTGTAAGCTTCTGAGCCGCCGCCGCGCGCAGTGCACCCGAACGGGTATCCTCGACCAGGGTACGCGCCACATAGGCCGCGGATTTTACCGCGCCTTTGGCGTCACCACGCGCGACGGCGGAAACGCCGCGCACGATCGCATCTTTGCGCTCATTGCAACGGCAAGCCATGGCATTTTCCTCGAAAGCGTATCGTCACCAGCGCGAGACAGCTCGCGGATCATGAATAGCGGTTGCTTGGCGCAAGGTCGCGTGGTGACGATGTTGGGTTGGCGGCCATGGATGGAATTGAACCACCGCAAGCGCGAGTCTCGATATCCGCGAAAAGTTGCCGAGAACAATGACACATGCCACACCCACGTGTAGCCAAACAGCGAATTTGGCTATGCCTACCGCTCAAACTATGGCAGGACGCAGCCGCAGACATGCCCGCATATAGTCTATTTATAAACTGGAGGAAGAGATGACGAAAACAACGCGTGCTGACTATCTAAGTCATTTTCCTCACGATGGCACGGACAACAGCCTTCGCTTGCAGGCATTGATCGAAGCCCGCGACAACCGAAAATTCGAAATTGATCTATATTGGAAGCGAGCCGGATATTTTTGGTTGTTCATTGGCGCCATGTTTGTCGCCTATGTTTCGCCGCAGGCCCAATCCGCTCCCGCTCTAGCGTTTCTCGTCGCTTGCTCAGGCTTTGTCTTTTCTTTGGCATGGTATTTCGCAAACCGAGGCAGCAAGTTCTGGCAAGAAAACTGGGAATTTCACGTCGACCTATTAGAAGATGACATTTCCGGACCGGCTTACAAGACCGTCGTTTATGAAGATCAGCACCGGCTTTACGCTCTCCATAAGCCTTACCCGTTCTCGGTATCCAAAATTAATCAGCTATTGAGCCTATATATGACTGCAGTCTGGCTCGGTCTGATCGTTAGAACTTTGGCGGCCGTGTGTGACGCCCCCAATTTTATGCCCACTAAGTATAAGGCTCTTATCATTCTAGTCTGCACCACTGTTGCTGCAGTATCGCTCTACATTTTCGGCCGTACT
>JBARNF010001254.1:0-2850 GCA_049802835.1 Bradyrhizobium sp. | reverse complement strand
ACACTAAGCTTCGGCGCGGCCGCAACGATGCTGCCGCGCAAAGCATTTGCGGCCTATCCCGACCGGCCGATCCGGTTGATCGTGCCATTCGCAGCGGGCGGTAACGCCGACATCGTCGGCCGCATCGTTGGCGAGCGGATATCGAGCGCCCTCGGCCAACCGGTGGTCGTCGACAATCGCGGTGGCGCGGGCGGCAGCATCGGCGCCGAGGCCGTGGCGCGCTCAGCACCCGATGGCTACACGTTGCTCGTCGGGTCGAACGGGCCGCTCACCGTCAATCCATTCGTGCAGGCCAAGCTCGGCTACAATCCTCTCAAGGATTTTGCGCCGGTCGCACTGACCAGCTACGTGCCGCACGTAATCATTCTAAATAACAAAGTCGCGGCCAAAACACTGCAAGAACTGATTGCACTATCGAAGAAGCAGCAGATCGCCATCGCCACCAGTGGCGTCGGCAGCGCCACCCACATGACGCTCGAGCGTTTCAAGGCGGCAACCGGCGCGGACATTGTGCACGTGCCCTATCGCAGCGGCGGCGCGCTGATGCCCGACTTGATAGGCGGCAGCATCCAGGCCGCCATGACGGAATTCTCCACTGCGCTGCCGCTGCATAATGGCGGGCAGGCGCACATCGTCGCAATCGCGGCCATGCAACGCTCCAAGCTCGCTCCCGACATTCCGACCTTCATCGAGAGCGGCGTGAAGAATTTCACTGCGCAAAGCTATATCGGAATTCTGGCGCCGACCGGCACGCCGGCTCCGATCATCGCG
Organism: Bradyrhizobium sp.; assembly: GCA_049802835.1. Lineage (GTDB taxonomy): Bacteria > Pseudomonadota > Alphaproteobacteria > Rhizobiales > Xanthobacteraceae > Bradyrhizobium. The sequence goes on along the minus strand of JBARNF010001254.1, from coordinate 2,079 downwards.
CAACTGCAGAAGTCGATCGTTGCTGGGCTTACAACGGGGCCAGCGCCGGACAAACTGCGCGGCATGGGGTCGGAAATCGCCACGGCGGAGCAAATGACGCCGGACGGCTTCGCGAAATTTATTCGCGTTGATTACGACAATATGCGCGAGGCAGCCAAACTCGCCGGTCTTACGCCCACATGAGCGGCGCCTTGCCGCAGGGTGCCTGCGACTGCCACTGCCACGTATTCGGCCCAGCCGCCCGTTTTCCCTACGCCGAGCCACGCAGCTACACGCCTGACGATGCGCCGCTAGAAGCTTACCTGGCGCTGCTCGACCGCCTTGGTTTTGATCGTGGCGTCCTGGTGCAACCGAGCGCCTACGGCCGCGACAACCGGGCCATGTTCGATGCGCTCGCGCGCGAACCGCAATGCTTGCGCGGCGTTGCGGTCGGAGGGGCTGAACTTTCCAAAGCTACGCTCAGGCTGTGGCACGCGGCCGGTGTGCGCGGATTGCGCGCCAACGAATTCCGTCGCGATGGCAAGCCGTACTATCAGAACGGCGTGAATCTCGCGGAGATCGAGCCGCTGTTGCCGGCGATCGCTGATCTCGGTTGGCACCTGCAATTGTGGATCGACGCGCGCGACCTGCCTGACCTAATGCCGCAGCTGGCGCGCGTGCCTTTACCGGTTGTCGTCGACCACATGGGCCGCATGGAACATCATCACGGCACCGCGCATGCCGGTTTTCAGGCGTTGCTGCGCGGCGTCAGCGAAGGCCAATTGTGGGCGAAGCTCTCGGGCACGTATCGGCTGGGCGCAACGCCGCCGGATTACGCCGAAGCGCGGCCATTCCATGATGCGCTCGTTGCCGCCAATCCGCGGAACCTGGTGTGGGGCACCGACTGGCCGCATCCCCGCCCCGAAGGGCCCGTGCCGGATGCAAAACGTCTGCTGGACGTATTTCTGGACTGGACGACGGCTGCCGACCAGCAAGCGATCCTGGTCGATAATCCAGCGCGGCTCTACGGCTTTGCGGACGTCTGACGCCTCCAGATCAGCACGGCCCTATTCCACTTTAATGTTCGCGGCCTGGATGACCTTCGCCCATTTCGGGATCTCGGCCCGAATGCGTGCGGAGAATTCGTCCGGCGTGCTGGCGATCGTCTCAAATCCCAGCGACTCGAGCTTCTGCGCGGCTTCCGGTTCCGCCATCGCTTTGCTGATCTCGGCGTGGAGCATTGCGATGATCGGCTGCGGGGTTCCGGTGGGCACGAGGACGCCGGAAATCGTATCGGACTCCTGGCCGGGCAGTCCGGCCTCGGCCATGGTCGGAACATCGGGCAACGCCGGCGTACGCTTCGGTGTGGTCACCGCCAATGCGCGCAGTTTTCCTTCCTTCACTTGCGGAACGGCCGGCGTAAGCACGGTGAAGGCGATCGGCGTGTGGCCGGCGAGCGTCGATTGAACGGCTGGTGCTGCGCCATTGAAAGGAACCGACACGAGATCGACGCCTTGCGAATGCTTGAACATTTCTCCGGAGAGATGCGACGTCGTTCCTATCCCTGAGTGTGCGTAGCTGTACTTGCCGCTATTCGCTTTGAGAAACGCGATCAGCTCCTTGACGTTGTTTGCGGGGATCGACGGATGCACCAGCAAGACGTTGGGCGTGGCGGCCGCCAATGTGACGGGGGCAAAATCCCTGAACGGGTCGTACGGAGTTTTCACATAGAGGCTTGGATTGACCACGTAGCTCGTGCTGACAATCGTGATGGCGTAGCCATCGGGCGCGGCGCGCGCGCCGGCGCCCATGCCGAGATTTCCGCCCGCACCTGGTTGATTCTCGACGTAGAACTGTTGGCCGAGATTGCGTGAGAGAACTCCCGCGACGATCCGGGCGAAAACGTCGGTCGGGCCGCCGGCGGAAAAAGGAACGATCACGCGCACGGGGTGCGCCGGATAGGCCTGCGCGCGCGCATTGCCTCCAAGCGCTGGAAAAATGGCGGCACCCGCCGCCAGGAAAAGAAGTCGACGCCTTTGCAGAGTCATTGCCTTGCTCCCGGTAGAAATTCAGTGCGCCGGGACCGAGCAATGGACGGCA
>JBARNF010001253.1:0-2342 GCA_049802835.1 Bradyrhizobium sp. | reverse complement strand
GCCGATGGCCGCGCCGGCCACGCCTGCAGCGGCGCCGACTGCGCCCGCTGCGACGTTCGCCGGCCAGAAGCCGCTGTTGCGGCGATCCCAGCCATTATTGTTCCAACCGGTGTTCCAGCCGGCGTCGGAGCGCTGCTGCATCATCGGCCCGTCCTGGCGGTCCATGTGCCTGTGCTGCATCATTCCTTCATGCTGGGCCATGTGGTGCCGGTGGTGCATGTCGCGCGCCATGGCCGGGCCGGCGAGCGCCGTTGCGAGGACAGCAGCCCCGAGAATTGCAGATCGTGTCATGGAATACTCCGTCGTTGCGCCCCACCTGCTAAGTGCAAGCTGCCCCTGTCGTTCCCGCCTCGCCGGAATGTTTTGGAACGACATGATGCGGGGGCTCGGCGAGGCCGATGCTGCGCCGACTGGCCCCCGCGGCTTGCTCCGTCCCGCAAGACTGCTAGGCTGACGACAGGGTAGGCGGGGTTGATGCTGGCAATACTGTCTCTGGGGTTTCTGTTGGGCTTGCAGCATGCGCTCGAGGCCGACCATATCGCAGCCGTGTCGAGCATTGCTGCCCGCCGCAGCGGCGTCTCCGACATCGTCAAGCACGGCCTCACCTGGGGGCTCGGTCATACGCTGACGCTGTTCGTCTTCGCCGGCGCTGCGCTCCTGCTCGGCCATGTCATCCCGGAGGTGCTGTCGCGCCGGCTGGAGACCGCGGTCGGCATCATGCTGGTCGGACTCGGCGCGCATGTGCTGTGGCGGCTGTGGCGCGACCGTGTCCATTTCCACCGCCATGGCCACCGCGACGGCAGCGCCCATTTCCACGCCCACAGTCATGCCGGCGAGCGGGTGCCGCATGGTCGCGCGCCACACGATCATTCCCATCGGTTTCGCTGGCGAACCCTGCTCATCGGCCTGATGCACGGCATGGCCGGCTCGGCGGCGCTGCTGGTGCTGGCGGTTGCCGAGGCGCCCACGCCAGTTGCGGGCCTCGCCTACATCCTGCTGTTCGGCGTCGGCTCCATGATCGGCATGGGCGCGCTCTCGACCCTGATCGCGGTGCCGATCGCGATCTCCGCGCGCGGGCTCACCATGACCAATCGGATCCTGCAGGGCGGGGTCGGGGTGGTCACGATGGCGATCGGGCTGCGGACGATCCTGGCTGTGACGCTCGGCTGATTCATTAACCGTTCTGATCGAAGCAGGCTCGGCCTATTAACCCGGGCGAATGGCTCGCGCGTTAGTCTTACCGGCGGATTGATGCGCGTCCTTAACCCATCAAGGCGCGCGTTGCGGTATTGGTAGTCTGGCAACCGGAACGTGAAACCCATGCGCCTTGCAACAGCTCTCGCCATTCTGATTGGGACGGCGCCCGCTTCGCTCGCGAGCGAGGGCTTCGATATCGTCATCCCGTACCGACCCGGCATACCCATCATCATCAACGGCATCGATGCCTCGTATGCCGTCGTCGACGGCCAATTCGGTCTTGGCAAGGGCCCCCAGATGCAGCCTACGATCTATGGCGGTCGACTGATCACCCACGAGCCCCACGTCGGCCACTATTATCCGAGCCTCGGATCGAAGCCCGGCTATGGCCGGATGGAGATCGAACCGCCGGCCAATCGCAAGTTGCCGACGCCGGCTGAGAGCTATTCCCGATCGTGGGGCGCCGAATCGAACATGCAGCCGGCCGAGCCGCAGGTACCGATGTATCCGCCCGCGGTGATCGTTGCGCCGCCGGCCTATCGCCGCTAGGCCGAGAGTTTGCAGATGAAATCGACACAAAAAAACATCAACAGGAGAGAGTAATGCGTCGAACGATTTCAGGACTTGTCGCCATTGTCGGCCTCGCTTTCGCAGGCACCGCGCCCGCAATGGCTTGCGGCTATGCCAGCCCGTGCGCACCGACCGTCGCCTATCAGCCGGCTTATACCTATCATCCCGGCTACACCTACGGCTATGCGAGTGGCTATTCCGGCTGCGGCGCTTGCGGCGCCCGCTACGAGCGGCTGCCTGAGCCGACGCGGCAGTACTACTATGTGAACCAGGGCCCGACCTACAGCGGTCCCGGCGCGTTCGCGCCGTATCCCGCCTATCAGGAGAGTGCGATCCCGGTCTATCGCTATCACCATCGTCACCACGCCTATGAGGAGACGCTCGTCGCCCCGCCGATGGTGTACGGCCACCCCCAAGGCGCCTACCGCTGGGGCGCCTCGTCCTACTATCACGGCCGGCGCGTGCTGCGCCGCTATTACTGACCGGCACAACCCGGTTCGTCGCCGACGCCCGCCCGCATCCTGCGCGCGGGCGTTTCGTCATTTGGGCATCAACCCGAGCCGGCTCGCGCCGAT
>JBARNF010001252.1:0-4969 GCA_049802835.1 Bradyrhizobium sp. | reverse complement strand
GCTATTTCCTGGCGCAGGACTATCCGGACAGGGAACTGATCATCCTCGACGACGGCGAGGACGGCGTCGCCGACCTCGTGCCTGACGATGCTCGCATCCGCTACGTCCGCGAGGCGCGGCGGCGCCTGGTCGGCGCCAAGCGCAATACGCTGTGTGAATTGGCGCAGGGCGGCATCATCGTCCACTGGGACGATGACGACTGGTCGGCGCCGCAGCGTTTGCGCCTGCAGGTCGAGACGCTGACGCGCGCCGGCGCCGACGCGTGCGGGCTTGCCCGCGTCCTTTTTCTCTCCGAGGACGGCCGAGCCGCGTGGGAGTACAGCTACCCGAATGGCGGCACGCCCTGGGTCTACGGTGCGAGCCTCTGCTACACCAAGGATTTCTGGCGCCGCAACCGCTTTCCCGACATCGGCATGGGCGAGGATACGCGGTTCGTGTGGGCCGATCCCCGCGCGCGCATCGAGGCGATGCCGGACAACCGCTTCCTGGTCGCGCTGGTGCACGCCGCCAATACCAGTCCGAAGCGTGTGCGCGATCCGGTCTGGCGCCCCTGCTCGCCGGACGCGATTCGCGCCTTGATGGGGCGCGACTTCGCCGCCTATGCGGCGGATGCGCCGGCGACGCCCGCCCTTGCGAGCCAGGCGCCGCGTGCCGTCGCCCCGCCGCTGCGCAACGTCTACGCATGCCTGGTGCACGAGAACAGCGAGTGTGTCCTCGATCTGGTGCGAAACCTGCGTCACCTCGACGGTCACTCCCGCATCCTGCTTTACGACGGAAGCCCTGACGGCAACCTGTTGGACATGCGGCTGCCCTGGTCGCGCTGGGGCGTCGAGATTTGCCGGGAAAGACGGCCGATGAAATGGGGGAAGTTGCACGGTTTCGCGCTCGATTGCCTCCGCTACCTGAAATCGTCGGAGGCGTTCGACGTGATGACCGTCGTCGACTCCGACCAGCTCGCACTGCGTGCCGGCTATCCGGAGTTCCTCGGACAGCGCCTGAGCGAGCGCACCGGCCTCGGCCTGTTGTCGAGCGCGCCGGAGCCGCAGGGGCCGAACACGCGGATTGCGCCGAGCCGCACCGCGCACGCGGAGCGCGATTTGTGGCGCCCCTTCTTGCGGCGCTTCCCCAACGGCGAAGAAAAGTTCGTGCACTGGACGTTCTGGCCCGCGACGGTGCTCACGGCCGATGCCGGGTCGGCACTGCTCGACCTGTTCGACAATGACGGCGAGCTTGATCGCATCCTGGCCGCGTCCCGGCTGTGGGCAACCGAGGAGGTGCTGTTTCCGACCTTGACGGCGCTGCTCGGCTTCCGGGTCGAGCGCAATCCTTGCAGTTACGATTATGTGAAGTATCGGGCGCCGTACAGCGCAGGTGCCGTCGAAGCCGCCCTGCAGCAGCCGGACGCCTACTGGATGCATCCGGTGCCGAGGACCTACGCCCATCCGGTGCGGGCGCGGATCCGCCAGTTCCATGGCGATTACTGCAGCCGGCAGGGCGGGCACGGCAGCGTGGGACAGCCGCACGTGAGCCAGCTGTGGCCGATATTGCGCACCATGCGCAGCATCGAAGGTTGGCTCGAAGACGAGGAGGCCGAGCTGTTGGCGATTGCAGCGCGCGAGGCGCTCACGCGGAGTGCGGGGCCCAAGACGATCGTCGAAGTCGGGAGTTACTGCGGCAAGGCGACCTTCGTCCTCGCGAGCGTGGTGAAGATGTGTTCGGTCGAGGCTCGCGTGGTCGCGATCGATGCCTTCGACGGTGTTGTGGGCGCCCTCGACCGCGGCTTGGTTCGGCGCGGCCCGACGCTCAAAAAATTCACGCGCATGCTCGAGCAGACCGCGTTGACGCATTGGGTGGAGCCGCATGTCGGGCGGGCACCGTCGCTCGCGTGGAACCAGACGGTCGATCTATTGTTGGTCGACGGGCTGCACGACTATGCCAACGTGGCCCAGGACTTCTCCGCGTTCGAAGCGTGGCTACCAGCCGGCGCGCTGGCGGCATTTCACGACTACGCCGATTACTTCCCGGGCGTGTGCGCATTCGTCGACGAGCTGCTCGCGGGGGGCGACTGGCACGAGGTGGCGCACGCCGGGAGCATGAAAGTGTTGCGGCGGTCAGGCGACTCAAAGACCCCGGCTTTTGTTCAATGCCAATTCGCCGATGGGCTGACTCACGGCGTTCCCAAATCGATCGCAACATGATTCACCGTGGCAAGTGGAGGCCGGTGGCTCAGTTGTACGGCAGCCCGGCCGGTCTGATGATCGTCTTGGTCCACAAGAACTTCAGGAGCGCATGAGCGTCTCGTTCGGAAAGATACGGCCGCCACCCTCGAAGGACGTCATTGGGCGTCGCGCCGGGGCGCATTGTGCCAAGCAGCTTGCCGATCGGAACGTTTCGAACGAAGGCCATGGGACGATCGAGGACGGGATGGCATAGCGCCATTTCGCTCTTGATGAAGTCGTCCGCCAGCACCGCCCGAGGTTGAAGGGAGATATCGCGTGTAAGCTGCAGCGGGGTGTCGGGCGTCAGCTCGCCGGGCCTGTCGGGCTCCGGCGCAGGCTGGCCGACGGCGGGAGGCTGTGAGCGCGCGACCCAGAACGGCGTCGGCGTCACTCCGGCCTGCGTGCAATAGTGTGTCGATCCGATCGCGCGGTCGCGCTCGATGGCCTCTTTTTGGTGCGCCGTGCAAAATGCCTTGGCGGCTTCCCCGTCCGCCGGCCGGCGCAGCAATGTGTTGACGACGGCGGCGCCCTGCAGGCCGGACACGACCGCGTGCAGGACCCCCTGCGAAGACAGCGGATCGATGGAGAACGAGGCGTCTCCGACGCGGATGAAATCGTCACCCACCGAAGGCGACGCCAGCGAGCTCGCGGCATCGTAGGCCTGGACCGGGGTGGCGAGATCGTCATGCGCACAGCAACGAAGCAGCATCGAATTGCGCAACAGCTCTCTGAATGGCGTTGCCAGATCCCGCCCCCGGCGCAGCCTGCGATTGCCGGGATCGAGAAATACCGCGACGCTGACGGTTCGATCCGGAAGCGGAGCCGCCCACAGCCAGCCTTCGTCGGTGGCTTCGATGCGACTTTCGGGCGTCGACAAGGACGACGTCCGCAAATAGCCATGGAGCGCGAGCGTCGGCACGGAAAAACGCTGACGGCGCCCTGACAACACGCTCCGCCGGCCGCCCGCAACTGCAATCATTCGCGATGCGATGTGCAGGCGACCTTGCGCCGCGCGCACGGTGGTCGTCCATCCACCCCCGGGCCGATGCGCAATCTCGCCGGCGGTCGCCGGCTGGAACACCCGAGCGCCGGACCTGCGCGCCGCGTCGAGGAGGATGAGGTCGAACACGCCGCGATCGACCTGCAAGCCTTCGGACATCTGGCGATAGGCCGGAGGCCCGGCGCCCCATTTGACGATGGCGCCGCGCGGACGCAGGAAGCCGGCGGCCTCGACCCGGTCCCGCAGACCGAGCTGGTCGAGCACCGTAAGAATTGCCGGCGGAAGAGATTCACCGATGTGTCGGCGCGGAAAACCCTGCTGTTCCACGATGCAGACATCGACGCCGCACCGCGCCAGGCGCAGCGCCAGCGCCGCCCCGGCCGGACCGCCACCGACGACCAATACGTCACAGGTTTCGGGTGGCTCGCTCATTCTCCGCGCTTATCGATCGGCCGCCACCGCGAACGCCGTTGCTTTCGGTTGCTTGCCGAGATGATCGGGAGGCGGCGTCGACGGCGCTTCTCCGCCGGTGAAGAACTGGGGACATGCGGCGGAGAGCCGGACATAGGACGCGAGGCAATAGGCGAGCCAACCACGAATGTAGTCGCAGGCCGGCCGGCCGCGGTGGATCACCTCGTGATGGCATCCGCCTCCGCACAGATAGCGCGCCCAGCACGAGGAACAGGGTTCCTGAGCATGCACGTGGCGCTGCGCCAGCCATCTCGCCTGCTTTGCGGCGTCGACGCCGGTTTCCAGCGTCCCCATGGCGCCGGCCGCGTCGTCGACGAAACGATGACAGGCGAAATAGCCGCCTTCGGCGGACACCCCGACATAGGCTGCGCCCGCGCCGCACGGATAGGGACGGTGGGTTCCCTTGTGGATCTCCTTGAGCGCGTTCACCATGTTGAGGAACGGATAACGCCGGCCGGCGATCAGGTGCGCCTCGAAGGCGCGGCCGCAGTCGATCATTTGTTCGAGCATGATATCGAGAGTGCCGCGATCCATCTCGCCCTGTCCGGTGGGCGAGCTCAGCATGGGTGAGAAGCCGACGCTGAAAAAACCGGTCGCAATGAAATGATCGAGCGTTTGACGTAAGAAAAGATTGTCCGGCGTCACCGTCACGCGTGCCGAGACCTGCATGCGCTTCTGCTGTCGCAACAGCGGCTCGACCCGCCGCAGGATGGTGTCGTAGCTGCCGCGGCCGTTCCGGTACGCGCGCTGGCGGTCGTGCGCATCGCCGACGCCGTCCAAGCTGATGGTGACGGCAAAGCCATGATGCTCGAAGAATGCGGCATCCTCGGGAGCGAGCAGCGTGCCGTTGGTCGTGATCGAGAAATTGACTTTCACGCCGCGCGCGGCGCCGCGCGCCGCCGCATGCTCGGTCGCCGCCTGCAGCACTGGGCGGTTCACCAGGGGCTCGCCACCCAGGAACGCAATGTTGACCTTCTCGCCCGGTTCGACGCCCGACACCAGATTGTCGACCGCCTTGAGCGCGATCTCGAGCGGCATGTTCTTGGGCTCGCTGCCGAAGTCACCTCCCTTCGCATAGCAGTAGACGCAGCCGAGATTGCATTTCTGCGCGACGGCGATCGATATGGCATGGATGGGAAACCGCTCGGGGGCCTCGTCGGTCACATAGATGACGTTCTCGAGGCTGCTCGCCGCGAGCAGGCTCGAAATCGCCTCCTCGTCGCCGCGCTCGACCAGCGCGCGGTAGTTTTCGGCGAGCGCGGTGTCGACGCCGTAAACG
>JBARNF010001251.1:0-2538 GCA_049802835.1 Bradyrhizobium sp. | reverse complement strand
TTGGTCCGGTGATTTTGCGCGCCCGACTTTGCGTCCGTTTGTGCAGTGGTCGCTTTGGTCAACCGATCCAGTTTCGCCTTCAGTCCCTGGGGCGCCGCCGCGGCCAAAGGGCTGGATGCAAGGGCCTTCAGGTGCTTCTCCGCCTGCTTGTCTAGCTCTAGGCCGCCGTCCTGGGCGTCGTCGTCGGCCGCTCGCGCACGGATCATCATGGGTTCTTTTTCGAAGACGTCCCGTACCTCGTCCATCAGATGGTCGATGGCCGAATTGCTTTGTGCGGACAGAAGCACGCGCGATGTCGAGTCGTCTTTGAAGCGGCGCCGGACGAGATCTCCAACCACGTAGGTCTTGCCCACTCCCGGCGGCCCCTGAAGGAGGAAGATCGGGACCGTGGCCAGAATCTCCCGCAACGCATCCTGCTTCGAACGGTCCATCTCTTTGAATTGAACGTCCTCGTAGTCCAGATGATCTTGGCTCTCCTGCAGCCGCAAGCGTCGGTCGACGATCATGCCGAGCAGTTCCGAATGCTCCCGAAGCGCTTTCAGCGCCTTCATACGCCGCTTGAATTGCGAGGTGCGGCCGATCATGCCGGCCGGCGCGAGATACGCGGCGCCGCTGACCTGCTGGGGCGCGGCGCCCTCGAACCAGAATGTCTCACGACCGTTTTCGGATGTGATGCGGTCGAATCGCCATTCGGTATCGTTGGAGCGTTCGCCAAGCGCGCCGCTGTCGGACAACGACCAGGAGCCGGCTTCGCTCAGTCCCTCGGCGTCGAGAAGCTCCTTGAGCCTGACGGCCGGCGGACGAAGCCGAAGTATTTCGGAAAGGTCACTTCGGCTTTTGTCGGTACGCACCCTGAGCGCCAAAAGATAGCCGTCACCGGTGTGGAAGGGACGGGGCGGCTCCGCTTCGACAGCGAATACATCGGCCACCGCGTAGGCCATCTCCAAGACTAGTAATAGCGCGAGCGCCTGATGGGCCTGATCGCGCGACGACCGCACGGCGACCGGAGGCATTGCTTTCCGGATCAGATCGTTCCAATGCGACACCCTTCCCCGTCGTCGCGCGAACGCTTTGGAGGCGTCGTTCCACAACACAGCGTCCAGCGTGGCGGCATCGAGCAGGACGCTGCCCTTGATGTATCCTCCCGGTGGACGGCTGCGGTCCGCGCGCTCGCACCATGCAAATTCCCAGGTCGCTTCGTCCGTGCTTCCCGCCGCCCGAAAGGGCTCTAGCCGGTAGGTCAGCTCCCGTCCGAGCAGGGCGTATCTGACCGGAGACGCGTCCGTTTCCTGGATTGCGGCGAAGAAGGGCTCTTGATCGAGATCGCTAATTACGAAACGCAACTGCTCTTCGACGTCATTCGTCTCGATGTCCGGCGACTTCGACCGGATGGCCTCGGCGATCGGAGAGCCGCGCCCGAGCCGGATGGCCAGGCAATGCTTCGCGTCCTTATCCGCCGCTTCCGAGGAGGCCAAGGACACGATCTCATCGATGCGACGGCGCAAATGGTCCGCGTCTATTCGCTCGGACGACTGCAGTCCCATCATCGTCCGCAATAAGATCGCCTCTGCGGCTGAGAAGTTTTCCGCCACGTCTGACGGCGCGAAGGTCAGATCCAATATCCGCGATTCGGTGATCCCGAACAGACGGGTGAACAAGGAGCCGAGCTTCTGCCAGTCTCGGGCGAAGGATGCATAACCATTGTTGTCGGGCGGCAGCCTCAGTCTCGACGACGTCGATTCCTTCATCGAGCTGATCCGTATCGACCATTCAAACCCGGTAAGGCGGAAGTCAGGCTCGTCGCTCAGCGCCGTCACGACCGACCAGCCGTCGATGTTCCGATGAACGGCTCCCTGGGAGTGCAGCAGCTCTAACGCGCTCACCAGTCGACGCGCGTTCATCCAGTTCCGGCGCCGATTTCTCGGCAGCCGCGGCTGATTAAGCACCGGATGCCGATTTTTAGTTTGAATGAACGTTTCAAGAGGACTGCCTCGTCCCGGATCGAGGATCAGATAGAAACCCTCGCCATCCTTGCCGCTGCTTATCATCGGAATCAGGAGGTCTTCGCCGCCGGGCAGAGCAGCCAACCTTTGGAGCTGGCGAATTTCGCTTCTCCAGATTTCCAGGAGGTCAACATCGGATTCTGGATGCTCGGAAGGCCAGAACTTCACGAGAACGTCGCGCCCTTCCGGGTCTCGCGCAGGGAAGATTCCTGGTCGGCCGCTCTTCTTGTCGGGCCGGACAAGATAGTTTCCATCGTCGGTAAAGCTGGAGAGAAATCCTGCTTTCTTGGAGCCGCGCTTTGAGGCCATCAATCACCCGGACATTCGATTGGGACAGAACCGCACGTTCGCCGATGAGGTCGGGGTCGCCGATGATACGTCGATGCCACCGGCTCAGAAGGCCATTCGTAAATGCATCGATTGAGCGAGTACAGGCTGCACTTCGACTAAAGGGCGACTTGTTCAGTGTTATCGGCAACCGTCCAGTCGAACGGGCTGGGTCCACGTTGCGGCCCGGCGCGGATCCAACGCTCGC
>JBARNF010001250.1:0-2046 GCA_049802835.1 Bradyrhizobium sp. | reverse complement strand
TCTCAGCACGGCCGGTGGTTATGGATCCCGGCGTTCGCCGGGACGACAGCGGAGGATGACGCGCCTTCGTTGGCCTACACACCAGCAGCAAATTGGCCTATACGCCAGCAGCAAACGATGCCCATGCCCCCTATCGCCCCTTCTCCGCGCGGCTCAGCAGAAACACGCCCTGCTCGCCGAACATGTTCCAGAACCACCAGGGCATCGCGACCCGAAGCGGCCGGGCGTAGGCATCGAGCGCGACGGCGCGCTCCATCTTGACGCCGATCTCGTCGCAGAGCTGCACGAAATCCTTGATGGTGCAGAAATGGATGTTGGGCGTGTCGTACCAGGTGAAGGGCAGATTATCGGTGCGCGGCATGTGGCCGCCGACCAGGAGCTGCAGCCGCAGCCGCCAGAAGCCGAAATTCGGGAAGGTGACGATGGCGCGGCGGCCGATGCGCAGCAGATTCTCCAGCACCACCTTCGGCTGGCGCGTCGCCTGCAGCGTCTGCGACAGGATGACATAGTCGAAGGCGTCATCCGGATAGTCGATGAGGTCGGTGTCGGCGTCGCCCTGCACCACCGCGAGCCCCTTGGCGACGCAATGGTTGACGCCCTCGCGCGACAGCTCGATGCCGCGCCCGTCGATGCCGCGGCTCTCCAGCAGCTGCAGCAGATCGCCGTCGCCGCAGCCGATGTCGAGCACCTTGGAGCCGCGCTCGACCATGCCGGCGACCAGCAGATGATCGGGCCGATAGGCCAGCACCTCGCCGCCGGAAAAGCCGCTCAGCGGCAGAACGCCTTGCATGCTCATGGCTCAGCCTCCTGTCACGGCCTTGAGGCCGCGCGCCTTGCCGGCGGAGTCGAGGAAGGCAGTGGCAATCTCGAAGAACTCGGGCACGTCGAGCAGGAACGCGTCGTGGCCCCTGTCGGTCTCGATCTCCGCGAACGACACCCGCGCACTGGAGGCGTTGAGCGCATGCACCAGGGCCCGCGACTCCGATGTGGGAAACAGCCAGTCGCTGGTGAAGGAGACCACGCAGAAGCGGGTCTTGATGCCGCGGAACGCCGCCGCCAGCACGCCGTCATGATCCGCGGCAATGTCGAAATAGTCCATCGCCCGCGTCAGATAGAGATAGGAGTTGGCGTCGAAGCGCTCGACGAAGGACGAGCCCTGGTAGCGCAGATAGCTCTCGACCTGGAAGTCGGCATCGAACGAGAACGTCGGCAACTCGCGGTCCTGCATGCGGCGGCCGAACTTGCGATGCAGCGCCGCGTCGGACAGATAAGTGATGTGCGCGGCCATCCGCGCCACCGCGAGCCCGCGATGCGGATGGATGCCCTTGTCGGCGTAGCCGCCGTGATCCCAGTCGGGATCGGCCATGACGGCCTGACGGCCGAGCTCGTGGAACGCGATGTTCTGCGCCGAGTGGCGCGTGGCGCAGGCGATCGCGAGCGTGGCGAACACGCGGGCAGGATAGGCCACCGTCCATTGCAGCGCCTGCATGCCGCCCATCGAGCCGCCGACCACGGCGAACAGCGTGTCGATGCCGAGATGATCGATCAGCATCGCCTGCGCGCGCACCATGTCGGGGATGGTGATGATCGGAAAATCCAGGCCCCACACTTTGCCGGTCGACGGATTCAGCGAGGCCGGCCCGGTCGAGCCCATGCAGCCGCCGATCACGTTCGAGCAGATGATGAAGTAGCGGCTGGGATCGAGCGGGCGGCCGGGACCGACCAGCGTCTCCCACCAGCCCGGCTTGCCGGTGACCGGGTGACGGTTGGCGACGTGCTGATCGCCGGTCAGCGCGTGGCAGACCAGGACCGCGTTCGATTTGTCGGCGTTGAGCTCGCCATAGGTCTGGTAGGCGATCTGGAACGGCGCGAGGTCGACGCCGCAATCGAGCTTGAGCGGCCTGGTCGCGTCGAACTGTGCGACCAGCGAGCTCGGATGATCGACCTCGTGCGAGCGCTCTTCCGGCGCGATCGTGCGCAGCGCGGACGTGGACTTTGGCGTCAGGCCTGTCATGTCTCTCACCCCGGCCATCCGGCAAGGGCTCC
>JBARNF010001249.1:0-7260 GCA_049802835.1 Bradyrhizobium sp. | reverse complement strand
ACAACCCGGTCGACATGCCCGACGTAGTCAAGATCGCCGAGATCCAGGAGCCGTGGATCGAGGCCACCATCCTGACGCCCGACGAATATCTCGGCAGCGTGCTGAAGCTGTGCCAGGACCGCCGCGGCAATCAGAAGGAGCTCACCTACGTCGGCGCCCGCGCCATGGTGAAGTACGAGCTGCCGCTCAACGAGGTCGTGTTCGACTTCTACGACCGGCTGAAATCGGTCTCCAAGGGCTACGCCTCGTTCGACTACCACCTGACCGACTACAAGCCGGCCGATCTGGTCAAGATGCAGATCCTCGTCAACAACGAGCCGGTGGATGCGCTGTCGATGCTGGTGCACCGGACCCGCGCCGAAGGCCGCGGCCGCGCCATGGTCGAGAAGATGAAGGAGCTGATCCCGCCGCACATGTTCCAGATCCCGATCCAGGCGGCGATCGGCGGCAAGGTGATCGCGCGCGAGACCGTGCGTGCGCTGCGCAAGGACGTTACCGCCAAGTGCTACGGCGGCGACATCACGCGCAAGCGCAAGCTTCTGGAGAAGCAGAAGGAAGGCAAGAAGAAGATGCGGCAGTTCGGCAAGGTCGACATCCCGCAGGAAGCCTTCATTGCCGCGCTCAAGGTCGACAGCTGAGGCGGGTCGCGGGCGTCGCCCAACTCATCAGGACCAACAAATTTCGGGTTCCGTTAGGAGAACTCGCCTCCCGTATAACTACGGTATCCGTTCCTTAATGAAGTTTTGGGACTCTTGCGCCGCAGCAAGGAATGTCCCATGTCCCGTCTCCGGTCGATCTCCGCGCGCCTGATCATCGCCCTGTCGCTCACGGTGGCCATCGCCTGCGCTGTTCTGGGCACCTTCTCGGTACTCCAGCAGCGCGCCTTGACCCGGCTGGCGCTGGAGCAGCAGCTCAAGCTGCAATTCGACAGCGTGGCGGCCGGCATCGATTACGAGGGCCGCGCTGCGCTCGCGGTGAGCGCGACACTGGCGGCGCTGCCGCCGATCGCCGACGCCTACGTCAAGGGCGACCGCGAGGCGCTGGGCGCCCTGCTCGGCGGCGCCATGACCTCGCTGAAGGCGCAAGGGATTCCGCTGGTGAACGTGTGGGCGCCGCCGGCCACCAACTTCTATCGTGTGCACGAGCCGAAAGTCTTCGGCGACGACACCTCGAAGCGGCGGCTCACGGTGGTGCAGGCGAACCAGACCGGCCGCCAGATCGCCGGCGTCGAGCAGAGCCGGCTGTCGCTCGGCATCTTCGGCATGACGCCGATCGTCCGCGACGGCAAGGTGATCGCAACGGTCGATGTCGGCGCGGCGTTCGGCAAGGAATTCGTCGATCGCGCCAAGCAGCGCTTCGGCATCGACCTCGCGGTCTACTGGATCGACAACGGGCAGCCGAAACGGCTGTCCTCCACCTTCGGCGACGAAACCGTGGCCACCCAGGACGAGGTGCTCGCGGTGTTCAAGGGCGCGGCCCTGCAGCGCGACGCGACGCTGGGCGGCCGCCCCGCCGCGGTCTATGTCGGCCAGATCAAGAACTACGCCGGCGATCCGGTCGCGGTGCTCGAGCTGATCAAGGACACCACCGCCTATGAGGCCGCGGCGGCCGGCGCGCAGCAGCAGCTAATCATCGGCACGGTCGTGATCCTGCTGCTCGCCGTCATCGTCGCGCTGTTCGTCGCGCGCGGCATCTCGCGCCCGCTGATCGCGATCACCGGCGTCATGCACCGGCTGTCGAGCGGCGATACCGAGGTCGCGATCCCCGGCGGCCAGCGCAAGGATGAGCTCGGCACCATGGCGCAGGCGGTCGACGTGTTCCGCCGCAACATGATCGAAACGAGCACGCTGCGCGAGGCGCAGGAGGCGACGCAGCACCGCGCCGAGCGCGACAAGCAGGCGCTGCAGCGGCAGATGGCCGACCGCTTCGAGGCCGACGTCAAGGGCGTGGTGTCCTCGGTCGCCCGCGCCACCGAAGACATGGAGCGCGTGGTCCGCGAGATCACGGCGAGCGTCAACGGCACCTCGCAGCGCGCCGCCGCCGCAGCGTCCGCCTCCGAGGAGGCCTCGAATGGCGTGTCGACCGTCGCCGCAGCGTCCGAGGAGCTCGCTTCCTCGGTGACCGAGATCGGCCGTCAGGTCGCGCATTCGAGCAAAGTGGCCGACTCGGCGGTGGTCAAGGCCCGACAGACCACCGAGATGGTCGGCAGCCTTGCGGCGGCCGCCGAGAAGATCGGCGACGTGCTGCGCTTGATCGACGCGATCGCGAGCCAGACCAATCTGCTCGCCCTCAACGCCACGATCGAGGCGGCGCGCGCCGGCGAGGCCGGCCGCGGCTTCGCCGTGGTGGCCGCCGAGGTCAAGGAGCTGGCCGGCCAGACCGCAAAGGCGACGGAAGAGATCGCCGGCCAGGTCTCCTCGATCCAGGCCGCCACGTCCGACTGCGTGACTGCGATCGGCGGCATCAGCGGCACGATCCAGGAGATCAGCGGCATTGCCGCCACCATTGCCGCCGCGGTCGAGCAGCAGGATTCGGCGACGCGCGAGATCGCGCGGAGCGTCCAGCAGGCCGCCTCCGGCACCAACGAAGTCTCGCAGAACGTCGCCGGCGCCAGCGATGCCGCCGAGCAGTCGCGTCAGCTCGCCGACCACGTCATGGTCGCCACGCGCGACCTCGGCAAGCATGCGAACGACCTGTTCAAGAGCGTCGACACGTTCCTGGCGGGCCTGCGCAAGTCGGCCTGAGGTTGGGAGTGGCGGGACCACAAAGCCTGCCGCATCCGTCCTCTTCGCACCGGCCCGCGATCGTGGCCTCCGTCACGATCCTGCGTTAAGCTGCCTCCAGCTGACACTTGGAGACAGCGATGACGGCCGCCGCTCAGCGCACCCAACGGCGTCGACTTCCTGCGCTGCCGGCCGCACCGGCCGCCGTCGCCGCCATCTTCGCGACCTATCCGCAGCCGCTGTGCAAGCGACTTGAGGCGCTGCGGCGATTGATCCTGGACACGGCGAGGACGACGACCGGCGTCGGTGCCCTGCAGGAGACCCTCAAATGGGGCCAACCGAGCTATCTTACGGCGGAGAGCGGCAGCGGGAGCACCATCCGGATCGACCGGATCAGGTCAGAGCCGGATCGTTATGCGCTCTACGTCCATTGCCAGACCGATCTCATCGCCACCTTTCGTGAGCTCTATCCAGAGCTGACCTATGGCGGCAATCGCTGCATTGTGCTCGACGCATCCGCCGATCTCCCGGAGGAGGCATTACGGCACTGCATCGCCCTGGCCCTGACCTATCACCGCACCAGGCGCAGGACCCGGAGGTAACAGCTCACCGCGTCGTCAGGCGACGCGCGCAGCGCGGTCGGCTGCATCCACGCCGCATTGCGCATTCAGAAGCGCGACGATCTCGACATTCGGCCTGGGACGGCTGAACAGATAGCCCTGCCCTTCGTGGCAGCCTTCGGCGCGCAGGCAGCGCAGCTCCGCCTCGGTCTCGACGCCCTCGGCCGTGATGGTGACGCCGAGACCCTTGCCGAGGCTGACGATCGAGCGGACGATCGCCTGGGCCTCGCGATTGGCGGCGAGATCGCGGATGAAGGACTGATCGACCTTGATCTTGTCGAACGGAAAGCTGCGCAGATAGCTCAGGCTGGAATAGCCGGTGCCGAAATCATCCATCGAGATGCGCACGCCGAGCGCGCGCAGCGCATGCAGGGTCGCCAGCACCTGGCCGCTCTTCTCGAGCACCAGCGTCTCGGTGATCTCGAGCTCGAGGCGGCTCGCCGGCAGGCCGGTCTGCTTCAGCACGTCCATCACCAGCGACAGCACGTTGCCGACGCGGAACTGCAGCGGCGACATGTTCACCGCGACACGCACCTCGTCCGGCCAATTCGCGGCATCGCTACAGGCCTGGCGCAGCATCGAGCGGCCGAGCGCGGAGATCAGGCCGGTCTCCTCGGCGATCGGGATGAACTCGGACGGCGGGATCATGCCGCGCTCCGGATGCGGCCAGCGCACCAGCGCCTCGAAGCCCGTGATGCGTCCGGTCGAGAGGTCGATCAGCGGCTGGTAATGCGGCCGTAGCACATCGCGCTGGATCGCGTCGCGCAGCTCGATTTCGAGTCTGCGCCGGCTCTGCGCCCGCGCATCCATCCCGGACTCGAAATAGCTGAAGGTGCCGCGGGTCTCGTTCTTCGCGCGCGACAGAGCCATGTCGGCATTCTTCAGCAGTTTTTCGGCGTCGTCACCGTCGTTTGGCGCCATCGCGATCCCGATCGTCGCACCGATCGTCACGGAGCTGCCGTCGATCAGGTATGGATCGGCGATCGCCTGCAGCAGACGGCGGCAGAGCTGGGCCGCGTCATCCGGCCGGGCCAGTCCGCCCTGCACGATCGCGAACTCGTCCGAGTTGAGGCGGGCGACGATGTCCTCCTGGCGCAGGATCGAGCGCAGCCGCTTGCCGACCCCGCGCAGCAGCCTGTCGCCGGCGGCATGCCCCAGCGTGTCGTTGATCGACTTGAAATTGTCGAGACCGAGCACGAGCACCGCCATCTTCTCGGAGCCGCGCCGCATCTGCGCGAGCTTGTCGTCGATCTGCTGGCGCAGCAGGTTGCGACTCGGCAGGCCGGTCAATGCATCGTGGTGGGCCAGGAAGGCCAGCCGCGCCTCGGCGCGCTTGCGCTCGGTGATGTCCATCAGCGCCAGCAGCACCGCCGGCTGATCGTGGAGGACGAGGTGGCGCGAATAGATCGCGAGATCGATCAGGGTGCCGTCCGCCCGGACATGCTTCCATGTGCGCGCCGCCTGCTCCTCGCCCGGCTGCTCGCCGGCCCAGGGCGCCTCGCTCTCATAGGCCTGCAGGTTGCGGATGCCGAGCTGCTCGAACGCGGCGCGGCTATAGCCGTAATGCTGGGCTGCGGCCTCGTTGACGCCGAGCACACGCCCGTCGTCCCTGGCGCAGACGATCATCGGAACCGGGTTGCCGTCGAACAGCAGCCGGAACGATTCCTCACGCTGCTTCAGCTCGGTGATGTCGACCCGCAGGCCGACGATGCCGCCATCGTTGGTCAGGCGTTCCTCGATCAGGATGGTGCGGCCGTCCGACAGCCTCTGCTCGTGGCGTCCGTTCGGCTGAAACAGCTTCTCGATCCGTTCGGCGATCCATTCCTCCTCGCGGCCGGCCGCCTCGGGATAGTCGCCACGGGCAACGCCGACGCGGATCGTGTCCCGCAGCCTTACGCCCGGCTCGAACAGGTCCGAGCTGCGGTTGTAGATCTCGGCGTACTTCTTGTTCCAGAGGATGTAGCGGCCTTCGGAATCGAGGAAGACGATGCCCTCGGGGAGGATATCGATCGCCTCGATGAGCCGGTCATGCGCCGTCTTGGCCTCGGCGATGGCGGCCTCGGCCTCAGCGCGGGTGCGGGCGACATCGTCGGCCACGACCAGCTTGCTGGCGTGGGGGCGGCCCAGTTTCAGGCTTGGTCTGACCGGGCAGATCGAATCACGGGCGCGGGGCGCGCGATTGAGCTTCTTGGGCTTGTTTGGCCGAACGGGCCGCATCGCGTGCCTCACTCTCCTTCTCGCGGGCAGTCTTCGGCCAAGTTTCTGAAAAAATGGTATCTTGATGCGGGAGAAGAACAGCCATCGGTTGCGCGAACCGAATCAAAAGATCGCGTAATACGCGAGGCGGTCTCGGCAGGAATGATCAACCAACGGCTGCACCACAACCAATGGTAAGTGGAGCTGGCTCCTGAACCCCACGAAAGACGCGCATTCCGTGTAACGGGTCCGATCTTGGTGTCCATCTACCGAACAAAATCAGGCAATTGAGCCATGTTCAGCCGGTTCCACCAATCCCGCAGCAGGGTTACCGAGCGCTTAAGGCAGGGACTCGCGGACCGAATCTCCGAACTCCTGCGGGCGTTGACCGCCCAGGCGCGGCCTTCCATGCCGGTGGACAGCCGCTACACTGTCCCGATGCATGCCCGCCTGATTCTGATCGCAGCCATGAGCTCGGCCATCATTGCCGCGGCGCCGGCCCATGCCCAGGACAAGGGCAGCGTCGAGCCGCGAGCGCTGCCGCCGCTGGCCCATCCCGACGATCCGGCGACGCCCGCCAAGGAGCTGTTCGCCCGGAGGCTGTTGCCGTCGGCGCAGCCGACCAAGGTGATCGGGACCTACAACCGCGGCTGCATCGCCGGCGCCGACCGCATGCCGGTCAACGGTGAGGCGTGGCAGGTGATGCGGCTGTCGCGCAACCGTAATTTCGGCCACCCCAACATGATCGCGCTGCTCAAGCGCCTGGCCGTGCATGCGCACAAGGACGCCGGATGGCCGGGCATCCTGGTCGGCGACATCGGGCAGCCGCGCGGCGGTCCGGCGCTG
Source organism: Bradyrhizobium sp. (assembly GCA_049802835.1). GTDB lineage: Bacteria > Pseudomonadota > Alphaproteobacteria > Rhizobiales > Xanthobacteraceae > Bradyrhizobium. The sequence goes on along the minus strand of JBARNF010001249.1, from coordinate 875 downwards.
AGTGGCCACGCCAGCCACCAGATCGGGCTCGACGCAGACATCTGGCTGACGCCGATGCCCGAGCATCGTCTCTCGCGCAATGAGCGTGAGGAGATATCGGCGGTCATGATGGTGCGCGAGGACCGGCTCGACGTCGATCCGCGCGTGTTCACGAAGGGCCATCTCGCCGTGATCCGCGCCGCTGCAAAGGAGCCGTCGGTGCAGCGCATCTTCGTCAACGCCGCGATCAAGAAGGCGCTGTGCCGTGACGCCAGGGGGGACCGCAGCTGGCTCACCAAGGTGCGTCCCTGGTGGGGCCACGACTACCACTTCCACATTCGCATGGTCTGCCCGCCCGGAAACCCCGACTGCCATGGCCAGACCGACCAGGCCGGCGGCGACGGCTGCAGCGCGGACGACCTCGCCTACTGGTTCTCGGACGAGGTGCTGCATCCACCGCCTCCGAAGGAGCCGTCGACGCCGCCGCAGCCGGTCACCCTGGCGCAATTACCGCCAGCCTGCCGCGCGGTGCTGCACGCCCCGGATGCCAAGAACTGACGCGCGCGACCGACGCGCGGGGATCGACGCGATTGGGAGTTCCGGTAGCACGACGACTCCGTTAGGATGACATCCGCTCGCGCTGTAAGCGCGACGATCGAACGGGATGACGGTCCCTCCACCCCCTGCTATTGTGGTATTAAAATGCCGTGCGCGTTGCGCGGCGCACCTCTGCGAGTCCGTCATGATCCTGATCCGCCCGGCCGCGACCGCCCTGCTCCTCACTCTGGCCGCGAGCACGGCCGCTCTCGGCGCTGAACCGAGCGGCTGCGACAAGTTCAAATGGGACATCGCGCGCGAGCGTGCCGCGTTGACCGCCGCCGACCGCCAGCAGCTCA
>JBARNF010001248.1:0-5549 GCA_049802835.1 Bradyrhizobium sp. | reverse complement strand
CCGCAATCCGCCGCCGGACAATGCCGGCAACGCCGCCGGCGCCGCGTTCATCGGCGGCATGTTGGGCGGCGTGAGCGGCGGCGCGCTGCGCCGCTGACCCGCTCACCATCGCTCGAACGCAAAAAGCCCGGACCTTGAGGTCCGGGCTTGTCCGTTTGGAATGCGCGTGCCGCCGGTCAGAGACCGGCAGCCTTGCGCAGGGCTGCATTGATGCGGTCCTGCCAGCCTGCTCCTTGCGACTGGAAGTGCTCCAGCACATCCTGGTCGAGCCGCAATGTCACCTGCTCGCGCACGCCGGGGACCGCAGCCTTCTTGGGCGGCGCCTCCACCGGCTTGGTCGTCACCTTCTTGAACGCGGCCTCCGCCTCGGTGCGGGCATCGGCGAGCGTACGGGGACGCCGCGGCTGATCGGCCATGATCAGATCCCCTCGAACAGCGCGGTGGACAGGTAACGCTCGGAGAACGACGGCACGATCGCCAGGATCGTCTTGCCCGCGCTCTCCGGCCGCTTGCCGATCTCGAGCGCCGCGGCGATCGCCGCGCCCGACGAGATGCCGCCGGGGATGCCTTCGTTGCGGGCCAAGGCGCGAGACGTCTCGATCGCGGTGGTGCTGTTGATCTTGACGATCTCGTCGATGACCGAGCGGTCGAGAATGTCGGGAACGAAGCCGGCGCCGATCCCCTGAATCTTGTGCGGGGTATGCTGGCCGCCGGACAGCACCGGGCTTTCCTCCGGCTCGACGGCGACGATCTTCACATCGGGCTTGCGCGATTTCAGCACCTGGCCGACGCCGGTGATGGTGCCGCCCGTGCCGACGCCGGCGACGAATACGTCGATATTGCCGCCGGTATCGTTCCAGATTTCCTCCGCCGTGGTGCGGCGATGGATGTCGGGGTTGGCGAGGTTCTTGAACTGCTGCGGCATCACCGAGTTCGGTGTGGTGCGCAACAGCTCCTCGGCCGTCGCAATGGCGCCTTTCATGCCCTGCGCCGCCGGCGTGAGCACGATCTCCGCGCCGAGGAAGGCCAGCATCTTGCGCCGCTCGATCGACATCGACTCCGGCATCACGAGCTTCAGCTTGTAGCCGCGCGCCGCCGCCACGAAGGCCAGCGCGATACCCGTATTGCCGGAGGTCGGCTCGATCAGCACGGTGTCCGGCTTGATGACCCCGGCCTGCTCCATCGCCACGATCATGCCGACGCCGATGCGATCCTTCACGCTCGCAGCCGGATTGAAATATTCCAGCTTGGCAAGAATGGTCGCCTTGACGCCGTGCTGCTCCGGCAGCTTTCGCAATCGCACAATCGGCGTATTGCCGAACGCGTCGACAATTGAATCAAATACGCGCCCACGTCCGGGATGCTGCATCGCAGCTGACGATTCCATAATATTGCTCCTTGCGCGCTCCGGCGCGACATCGACGATGTTCATCGACCATCTTCAGCGAGCCTGTTGCGCTGCGCAAGCACGTTTACGCGATCGCGCGGTGACGGCGCTGCACAACAAGTCGTGGCTAAATTGCGCAAAACCAACGCATTTGTGTTGCGACAAGGTCAATGACTTCGGTGTAAGTTAGACTTCAGTCGGGTAGGAGATTCACGGTGCAGGCTTGATGTCGACTGCGATCCGATCGCAGCTATGGGCATCAGGAGCGTGATGTCAGCTGGATGTCATCTTCAGTGTGATATTGTGCGAACGATACAAGCAGCACGTCAGTACCCAGACGAGATCACGTCCGTAGGACGGACGATATAAGAACAGACCATCCAGACAAACTCTTTGTATGACGGACTTTAGACCCGTTGGAAGTTGGACTCGTTGAAGCCGGACTCGTTGAACGTAGACCCCATTCAAGCAGAGATCGCCAACAAAAAGAGAGCGCCCAGGAGGTCCCTATGTCAGCACTCGCTGATCTCATGTCGACTGCAACGCCCCGCCCGGATCCCCGTGGATGCGATCTGCCGACATGCCCGGTCTGCGCCGACTCCATGATTGCTGCGGAGGCATCGGCGTATTTGGCCGACAATGCGATCAGCTATCTTTGGACCTGCGACACCTGCGGCTACGGCTTCGTTACCAAGCATCCCGTGAAAAGCCGGCTCGTCTGCAATTGAACGGCGCTGCTGTAAAAGCGTTCCACGACGTGATGGCGCGGCGATCGCGCACGAGCGGCGCGCGACGTTCAAAACCATCCAACCTTCCGGCGGCAAGCTTCGCTGATCGCCCTCGCGCACCGCGGGGCGGTCAGCCGGCGCGCGGGGTGATGTCGCCGCGGGCCCAATCGGCCTTGGTGCGCTGATAGAAATCGGCGAACCTGCCGTGCACGATCGCCTCGCGCATCCCCACCATCAGCTGCTGATAATAGGCGATGTTGATCTCCGACAGCAGCATCGCGCCCAGCGCCTCGCCCGACTTGATCAGATGATGCAGATAGGCGCGCGCATAGCTGCGCGCCGCCGGCCACGGGCTTTCCTCGTCGAGCGGCCGGTCATCGTCGGCGTGGCGCGCATTGCGCAGATTGACCGGCCCGAAGCGCGTGAAGGCGACACCGTGGCGGCCGTTGCGGGTCGGCAGCACGCAGTCGAACATGTCGATGCCGCGCCTGACCGACTCCAGGAGATCGTCGGGTGTGCCGACGCCCATCAGATAGCGCGGACGGTTCGCCGGCAGCACCGGCGCAGTGGCCTCGATCATCGCCAGCATCACCGCCTGCGGCTCGCCGACGGCGAGGCCGCCGATCGCATAGCCATGGAAGCCGATGTCGACCAGCGCCTGCGCGCTGGCCACGCGCAGCTCGGGCACGTCACCGCCCTGGACGATGCCGAACAGCATGTAGCCGTCAGGCGCGGCCTCGAAGGCACGGCGGCAGCGCTCGGCCCAGCGCAGCGACAGCCGCATCGCGCGCTCGACGTCGTCGCGCTCGGCCGGCAGCCGCACGCATTCGTCGAGCTGCATCGCGATGTCGGAATTGAGCAGGCGCTGCACTTCGATGGCGCGCTCCGGCGACAGCTCGATTCTGGCGCCGTCGATGTGCGAGCGGAACGTCACCGCCTGCTCGGTCACCTTGCGCAGCGCCGACAGCGACATCACCTGGAAGCCCCCGGAGTCGGTCAGCATCGGCCCGCCCCAGCCGGTGAAACGCTGCAGGCCGCCCAGCGCGGCGATGCGCTCGGCGCCAGGGCGCAGCATCAGGTGATAGGTGTTGCCGAGCACGATGTCGGCGCCAGCGTCGCGGACGTCGCGCCAGTGGATGCCCTTCATGGCCCCCGCCGTGCCGACCGGCATGAAGGCCGGGGTCCGGACCACGCCATGGGGCGTCGTCAGGCGACCCGTCCGGGCCGCACCGTCTGTGCCGAGCAGTTCGAAATGGTTGGGAAGGCCGCCGTCGGATGAGCTCATGGCCGGCTTATTGCGTCAGGACGGCCCCTGATTCAACATCGATCGCCGCTGTTTTCGTCCACAACGGCCGTTGACGGCGGTTCCAAGCGTCCTTATGGTCCCGCGCCATGTCGACCTCGACCAAACGCACGACGAAAACCACCAAGCCCTTGAGGGCCTCGGGAGGCGTGCGCGCGTAATCGAACTCGATCGCGACCATCTTCGAACCGAAGCCCCGCCTGATGCAGGTCCGGGGCTTTTTTATTGCCCAAATCCCAGCTGGAGACAGAGACGTGAAGAACGATCCCGTGATTGCCATCGTCGGCGTGACCGGCGCCGTCGGCGCCGAGTTCATCGCCACCCTGGACCGCCGCAACGTCCGGGTCGGCAGGCTCAAGGCGCTGGCGAGCGCGCGCTCGGCCGGCCAGACGCTGACGTTCCGCGGCCAGACCATCGTGATCGAGGAGCTCGACGAGCGCTCCTTCGAGGGCGTGGACGTCGCGCTGTTCTCGGCCGGCAGCGGCATCTCGAAGAAGTTCGCGCCGATCGCGGTACGCTCGGGTGCTGTCGTGGTCGACAATTCCTCGGCCTTCCGCATGGACCCGAACGTGCCGCTGGTGATCCCGGAGATCAACGCCCGCCGCATCCGCGACCACAAGGGCATCATCGCCAATCCCAATTGCGCGGCCATCACCGCCCTGGTGCCGCTGTGGCCGATCCATCAGCAGAACCGCATCAAGCGCGTGATCATCTCGACCTACCAGGCCGCGAGCGGCGCCGGTGCGGCTGCGATGGACGAGCTCGTGCAGTCGACCCGGGCGAGCCTCAACGGGCAGGTCTACGCCCCGAAGGTGATGCCCCACCCCTACGCCTTCAACCTGTTCAGCCACAACACGGCCATCGATCCCGACACCGGCTACAACGACGAGGAGACCAAGGTCATCAACGAGACCCGCAAGATCTTCGAGGATGAGGGCATCGCGATCGGGGTGACCTGCGTCCGCGTGCCGGTGCTGCGCGCCCATTGCGAGTCGATCACGTTCGAATGCGAGAAGCCGATTTCGGAGGACGAGGTCCGCCGCATTCTCGCGACCGCGCCAGGCGTGCGCGTCGTCGACGACCGCGCCAACAACTACTTCCCGATGCCGGTCGACGCCTCGGGCCAGGACGACGTGCTGGTCGGACGTATCAGGAAGGATCTGTCGGATCCGTCAGGACACTCGATCGCGATGTTCGTCGCCGCCGATCAGCTGCTCAAGGGCGCCGCGCTGAACGCGGTGCAGATCGCGGAACTCTTGCCGGAGCGCGTGATGGCGTAAGACAGCCACGCTCCGTCCACACCAACACTGTCATCATCCGCGCAGGCGGATGATCCAGTACTCACCGGCAGACGAGATCTTGCCGATACGCCGCGGCGTACTGGATTCCCCGCCTTCGCGGGGAATGACGGCGGAGGTTGCGGCGGCAGATTGCCTGTTGCGACTTACGAAAACGGTAGGGTGGGCAAAGGCGCTGCCGCGCGCTCTCCTCACGCGCGATCGCTGTGGCGCCGTGCCCACCGTCTCGCCGCGGAACGGGCTGATGCGCGGTGGGCACGCGCCGCCTGCGGCGTCGCTTTGCCCACCCTACGGCTCAACGACGCGCTCGTCCGGCTGGCGAAACAGCAGACACGCATCGCCATAGGAATAGAACCGATAGCCGCTGCGGATGGCGTGTGCGTAGGCGGCCTGCATGGTGTCGATGCCCGCGAACGCCGAGACCAGCATGAACAGGGTCGAGCGTGGCAGATGGAAGTTGGTCATCAGGACGTCGACGGCGCGGAAGCGATAGCCCGGCGTGATGAAGATCGACGTCTCGTCCTCGAACGGGGCGATGGTGCCATCGGGCAAGGTTGCGCTCTCCAGCAGCCGCAGCGACGTCGTGCCGACCGCGACGATGCGGCCGCCCTGGGCGCGCGCGTCGTTCAGCGCCGCTGCCGTCTCGGGCGTGAGGCTCCCCCACTCCGCATGCATGCGGTGGCTGTCGGTGTCCGCGACCTTCACCGGCAGGAACGTGCCGGCGCCGACATGCAGCGTGACCGTATGGACCGTGACGCCGCGCTCCGCCAGTCGCGCGAGCAGCGCGGGAGTGAAATGAAGGCCCGCCGTCGGCGCGGCCACCGATCCATCCG
>JBARNF010001247.1:0-4790 GCA_049802835.1 Bradyrhizobium sp. | reverse complement strand
CTCCTGCCCCGCGTGGCCCGGTCGCGCCGCCGGTTCAGACGCTCGAATAGTCGACGGCTCCGGCACTCAGTAGCCGCGCGCGCGGTCGACCTCGTTCAGCAGCGCTTCGCCGCGCAGGAGCCGCCTGACGTTCTCCGCCACCTGCTGCGCGATCACCTCCCATGAGGCGATCGCCGCCATGTGCGGCGTCACCAGCACGCCCGGCTCGCGCCACAGCGGATGATCCGCCGGCAAAGGTTCATGCTCGAAGACATCGAGCACGGCGCCGCGCAGGTGACCGCTACGGATGAGCGCGACAAGATCATCCGCGACCAGATGCTCGCCGCGACTGCAGAGCACCAGCGCGGCGCCTTGCGGCAGCCGGCCCAGGCGTTCGGCGTTGAGCAGGCCCACGGTCGACGGCGTCAGCGGCAGCAGCGAGACGAGGATTTCCGTTTCACCCAGAAACGCATCGAGCGCGTCGGCGCCGCTGAACGTCCGCACGCCGGCGACGACCTTTGGCGAGCGCGACCAGGCGCTCACTGCGAAGCCGAGATCGACGAGACGGACCGCCGCCGCGGTGCCAAGCGCGCCGAGACCGAGAATGCCGACCCTGCGGTCCTTCGCGGCACGCTGATCGTAGCGCCGCCACAGACTGGCACGTGCCTGGCTGATGACGCGGTCGAAATCGCGATGAAAATACAGCGTCCCCCACAACACGAACTCGGTCATGGCCGAGGTGATGTCGGGGTCGACGATCCGGCACAGCGGCACGTCGGGCACGGTGGGATCGGAGAGGATGTTGTCGACGCCGGCCGCGATCGAATGGATCAACCTCAGCTTCGGCATCGCCGCCAGCGCGCCGGCCGCAGGCTTCCAGCACACCGCAAGCTCCGCCTCTTCAGCGGCGGCGTCCGGCCACGAGGCAAAGGTCACGCCCGGCAGCTCGCGCGCGAGAGACTCCTTCATCGGATCCATCAGACCCGGGCGGCTGAGCAACGCAATCGAGATCATGTTGTCGTCACGCCGTCCGCAGCCCGCACCATTGCGCGACGAACATCGCAATCGAGAGCGTGGTCTTGCGCACGCTGTCGAGGTCGACGCGCTCGTCGAACGCATGCGGCCCGACGCCATACGGGCCGTAGCACAACGCGGGAATGCCGTAGTCGACCTGATAGTAGCGGGTGTCGTTGACGGCGGTGGACAGCCGCACGTCGAGCGGCTTGGCGAAAACCCGCTCATGCACGCTGGCCAGCGCGGCCTCGGCGGCACTGCCGGGCTCGCACACTGCGGGATCGGCCTGGAAGCCGCTCCACACCAGTTCGACCGGATTCTCCGACAGGAAGCTGTCAGCGGCTTGCGCCTTGGCGAGACACAGCTCGATGCCGGCCATCGCCTGCGCCGGCGTCTCGCCGGGCAGGATGCCCAGCCGGCAATCGAGATCGCACCACGCCGGCGTCGAGCTCGCCCAGTCGCCGCCCTTGATGAGGCCGACGTTGAACTTGATCGGATCCTTGACCGTGCCGAACCACGGGTTCGCCGCGGCGCGCGCGTTGATCTCTTTGGTATGCTCCTGGAACGCCCGTATCAGATGCATCGCCGAGAGGATGGCGTTGGTGCCGGTCTCCGCATAGGCGACGTGCACCGGCGTGCCGCGCACGCGCAGGCGGAACCAGATCGCGCCGACCTGCGCGCGCGTCAGCGTGTGACCGGTCGGCTCGGGGATCAAGCAAGCATCAGCCGTGTAGCCGCGCAAAAGAGTCGAGAGCGCGCCGTTGCCGGTGCTTTCCTCCTCGGTCACGGTTTCCAGGTGAATGCGCCCGTCCGGCACGAAGCCCGCGGCCTTGATCGCGTCGAGCGCGAAGATCATCGCGGAGACGCCGGCCTTCATGTCCTGCGCGCCGCGCCCGATCATCCAGCCGTCGCGCACGATCGCCTCGTAAGGCGGATCGTTCCACAGATCGGTCGGCCCCTCGGGCACGACGTCGATGTGGCCCTGCAGGATCAGGCTGCGGCCCTTGCCCTGGTCCTTACCCTGGCCGTCGAGCGTGGCCACGACCTGCTGCGAGCCATCCAGCGCGATGCTATCCATCGGCGCCGCCTTGGCATGGCGCATCAGTTCGACGTCGGCGAGGCTGAAGCGGTCGACCTTGTAGCCACGCGTCTCGAACTCGCCGGCCAGCCAGTCCTGCACCGGCGCCTCGTCGCCGCGCAGGCTGCGGAAGCGGACGAGCTGCTGCAGGAAGGCGACCTGCTCGGCGAAGTTGGCATCAACAGCGGCGGCGAGCCGCTCCATCACGTCATTCGGCACAGCCGCCGCAGTTCCAGTCACTACCCAAGCCTCCAGCCTCTACACTTTCATCCGGCCGCGCTCACGCGGCCAGACACTTCTCCAGGATCGCGAGCCCCTCGTCCACGATGTCGTCGGACGCGGTCAGCGGCACGAGAATGCGGATCGTGCTCGCGGTGACGCCACAGGACAACAGGATCAGGCCATTCTCATGCGCCACGCGCGTCACGCGCTTGGTCATCTCGGCATCCGGCTCGTCGCTTCCGCGCTGCTTCAGGATATCGAATGCAACCATCGCGCCAGGACCGCGTGGCCCGGAAACTGGAACCAGGGTGTTGGCGCGCGCGAAGCGCTCGATCTCGGCGCGGAGCTTGTCGCCGATGGCGTTGGCGCGGTCCAGCAGCTTCTCCTGCTCGAACACCTCGAGCACGGCCAGCGCCGCGGCGCAGGCCAGCGGATTGCCGCCATAGGTGCCGCCGAGGCCGCCGGGCTCGGCGGCGTCCATGATCGCGGCGCGGCCGATCACGCCAGATAACGGCATGCCGCCGGCGAGGCTCTTGGCAACGCAGATCAGGTCCGGCTGCACGTCGTAGTGCTCCATCGCGAACATCTTGCCGGTACGGCCGAAGCCGGTCTGCACCTCGTCCGCAATCAGCACGATGCCATGGGCATCGCAAATGCGGCGCAAGCCCCGCATCAATTCCGGCGGCGCCTGGTGGAAGCCACCCTCGCCTTGCACCGGCTCGATGATGATGGCGGCGACCTGCGAGGCATCGATGTCGGCCTTGAAGATGAAATTGATGTAGGACAGCGTGTCCTCGACCGAGACGCTGCTGCCGGCGATCGGGAACGGCGCGTGCCAAATGCCGGGCAGCGGCGGGCCGAAGGGCTTCTTGTAGGGCAGCACCTTGCCGGTCATCGCATTGGCCAGCGCGGTGCGGCCATGGAAGGCGCCGGTGAAGGCGATGATGCCGCTGCGTCCGGTCGCCGCACGCGCGATCTTGATCGCGTTCTCGGTCGCCTCCGCACCGGTCGTCAGCAGGATCGACTTCACGGGGCCCGAGATCGGTGCGAGCGCGTTGAGCCGCTCGGTCAGCCGCACATAGGGCTCATATTGCAGCACCTGGAAGCAGGTATGAGTGAAGCGGTCGAGCTGGGCGCGAATCGCGGCCACCACGTGCGGATGACAGTGCCCGGTGTTCAGCACGGCAATGCCGCCGGCGAAGTCGACGTAGCGCTTGCCCTCGACGTCCCAGACCTCGCTGTTGACGGCGCGGTCGGCAAACAGCGGGGTGGCGTAGCTCACGCCTCTGACCACCGCCTGATGTCGTCGCGCCAGCAGTTCCTCGTTCGCAGCCATGGCTCATCTCCTCGTCAGCAGAGTCGAGCAGCAGGCTAGGCCGAGCGACGGCGCGATCAATCAGCTTGTTCCGCGCGACGGGTGGCTTTTATGCACCAGATGCCCGGATTGGTGCGGCCAGGGTCAACTACGCGGCGAGCACCTTCTTCAGCCAGGCCCGCAGCGCGACGATGGCGGGCTCGTCCCAGCGCTCCTTGAGCGCCACGAGCTGGTAGGCCCCCAAATGAATCGACGACGGGATCACCTCGGCCAGCGCGCCGCTGCGTATATCGTCGGCGACCAGCACCTCGTTGGCGAGCGCGACACCCTGGCCGAAGCGCGCGGCCTCGATCGCCAGATGCGCATGCCACAGCCGCTGCCCGCGCAGCGTGACCGGCTCCGGATGCCCGGCAAGCGCGAACCAGCGCTCCCACTGCTCGGTGGATTCCTCGTGGATCAATGAGGCCTTGGCCAGATCGCCGAGCGTCGCGATCGCCGGAAACCGCGCCAGATAGGCTGGGCTCGCCACCGGGAAGACGCGCGGACGCACCAGCTCCTCGGCCATCAGGGTGCCGCGGCCGTCGATCGCCTCCGTGTAGACGATCTCGGCATCGGCCTCACCGCGCTGCAGATCGGGATGCGACAGCGTCGGCTGCAGGTTGATGTCCCAGTTGCGCGGCGGGCCGGTCAGCTCGGGCAGCCGCGGCAACAGTCGGCGGTTGGCGAGACCGGGAATGCACCAGATGTTCAGGGTGGGACGTGCCGCCGGACGGGCCGAGGTGGTGGCGCGGGCGATGATGTCGAAGGCCTGGGTGACCTCGGCATGAAACAGGCGCCCGGCCTCGGTGAGCGCGATGCCGCGCCCTTCCGCGCGCACCAGCGCCACGCCCAGGCTTCGCTGCAGGTTCTGGAGATGGCGCGAGACCACGGTATGGCTGACGGCGAGCTCCTCGCCGGCGGCACGGACGCTGCCTCGGCGCCCGACCGCCTCGAAGGCACGCAGCGCGATCAGAGAGGGCAATCGTGGTCTGCTCATGCTCGCACAGCCTTCAGCCTGCACGATGCCACCCCCTCGCCCGCTCGCGCGCGAGCCGCCACGATGTATCGTCCATGCGGCTGATGTCGAAGCGCCGGCGCCTCTGCCGACGTCCGTTGACCGAACGCAGCGCCCCGGTCGGAGTG
>JBARNF010001246.1:0-15086 GCA_049802835.1 Bradyrhizobium sp. | reverse complement strand
TATCCGGGTTCACCGGCAACGGCGCGTGAGAACCCGGATGTCGCGTCCGCCTACGCCCTCCGGGCGCAAGCGTCCGCTCATCCGGGCTACGATCGTGTTCATGGTCTGTGTGCAGCGACACTTCCGGCGCTGGCGGCTCATGGTGAGGAGCCCCGCGCACATGAGAAACTCCGGCGAATAGTGCCGAAAGCGGCGCGTTTCGAACCATGAGGCCATGATCAGAATGCGCGGAGTCCCGGCATCGCGTAGCCCTGGATGAGCGAAGCGATATCCGGGTTCACGCGTGCAGCTGGTGAGACCCCGGATGTGCTTCGCTCATCCGGGCTACCGCTTCGTCATCCTGCCTTGCGCTGTCGCGCTGCCGACCGCTGTGCCTTCTTCGCGGGGCGCCGGTGCGTACCCGGCCGCCTGGCTGCCGCGCGCGAGGTCTTGGTGCTGCCCTTGCCTTTCAGGCTCTGCTTCAGCGCATCCATCAGGTTCACCACGTTGCTCGGCCGCTCCTCCGGCTCCGGCAGCTTGATCGGCTTGCCCGCGGCCTTGCGCTTGACCAGCGCCTTGAGCGCGGTCTCGTACTGGTCCTTGAACTCCGACGGGTTGAAATGGGCCGCCTTGGTCTGCAGGATGTGACCGGCCAGCTCGACCATGTCCCTGGTGATCTTCGGCGTCTTGATGTCGTCGAAGAACTCGTTCTCGTCGCGCAGCTCGTAAGGAAAACGCAAGGTGGTGCCGAGCATGCCCTTGCCCATCGGCTCGATGGCGATGATGTGCTCGCGGTTGGTCAGCACGATGCGCGCCAGCGCGACGCGACCCTGATCCTTCATCGCATCGCGAATGACGGCGAAGGCGTCGATCGCCGCCTTGCCGTCGGGAGCGATGTAATAAGGATGGTTCAGGTAACGCTGGTCGATCTCGTCCCGCGGCACGAAGCTGTCGATGTCGATGGTGTGGTTGCTCTCGATCTGAACCGCCTCCAGCTCCTCCGGCTCGATCTCGACATATTGTCCCTTCGACAGCTCGTAGCCGCGGCCCTTCTGCTCGCCCTCGACGATATCGCCCGTCTCGGCATCGACCATCTGCTGCTTGAGCCGGTTGCCGGTCTCGCGGTTGATCAGATGGAAGCGCGTCTTCTCGACCGTGGTCGAGGCTGGATAGAGCACGACGGGACAGCTGACGAGGGAAAGTTTGAGCGAACCTTTCCAATAGGCGCGGGGTGCCATCGTGTTCTCCGTGAGCATTCAGGATCGGTGTCAACGGAGGAGCGCTGGTGCAGGTTCCGCGAGTCTCGTGCATGGCGGAAGGGCTCCGCCCAACAAATTGCCTGTCCGGGTTGCTTGCCGCGGCACCGAGGCCCTTGCCCGTCGGGCAACTCAGGTCGCGTCGGAGAAACCTGTCCAGACTTTCGGATAAAAATAAATGGCTTGGTGGTTTCGCCAAATCAGCATTATGGTCCCGCTCGTTTCGTTGCGTCGGAGGGGACGTATCGCGGTCGTCACGGACGTCGGCAGCGGAATGTGGTGGGCGTGTCGGGTTGCAGCGCGTTTTCGCGCCGACGAACAATTCGGCACGCACGGTCAAGTCGCGCGGTCCTGATACCCCGATGCTGGTATCCAGCGCAATGCGCGCAAGCGCATTGTCGCGACACGGTGGCCAACAAGCCCGGCGCACCGGGGAGAACGCGAAGTAAGCCGTAAAGCCATCGCGCAGGGAGGGCCGGGATGTCTCGGCTGCACCTGTGGTACTGCCGCCTGCATTTCTTTCGCAGGCGGGCCATGGGGGCGGCGAGCTCCCGGCCTTCCCTGCACCCTCTCGATTGGCAGAGGGTGGACGGCAACAAAGCTCGGGCTCCATCAGCCGCGGGAACGCGGAACTTTGCCCGGTGTTATCCCAAGGACCAGAGGTCGGCTGGCGCGCGCGCCCGAGGCGAGGCCGGTTCCAGGACGCTGCCTGCTTTGCTACGATCGGCTCAACGCGAGGGATCACCGTGGCGCTCAAGACGCTTTCCACCTATCGCAAGAAGCGCGATTTCGACAAGACCGCGGAGCCGTCTGGCGACGCCAAGGTCGCCGCTGCCGAGCGGCCGCGCTTCGTCATCCAGAAGCATGACGCGACGCGGCTGCACTACGATCTCCGGCTCGAATTCGACGGGGTCTTCAAGTCCTGGGCGGTGACGAAAGGTCCGTCGCTGGACCCCCATGACAAGCGGCTCGCCGTCGAGGTCGAGGATCATCCGCTCGACTACGGCGATTTCGAAGGGACGATTCCCGAGGGCGAGTATGGCGGCGGCACCGTCATGTTGTGGGACCGCGGCTATTGGGAGAGCGAGGATCCCGAGCGCGGCTTCAACAAGGGCGACCTGAAATTCACGCTTCATGGCCAGAAGCTGCACGGCAGCTGGGTGCTGGTGCGGATGCGCCACGACCGCACCGGCGGCAAGCGCACCAACTGGCTGCTCATCAAGCACCGCGACGAATTCGCTGGGGAAGGCGAGGCCAACGACATCCTGGGGGCCGACAAATCGGTCGCTTCGGGACGCACGATGGAGCAGATCGCTGCCGGCAAGGGCACGGCGCCAAAGTCGTTCATGCTCCGCAAGACGCGGCGGATGAATGCCGACGCGGTCTGGCACTCCAATCGCAGCGACAGCAAGGCAACATCGAAGACAGCTTCATCGGGGAAATCCAAGGCGACGAAAGCCCGCGTGGAGCCCAAGGCGGTGACGCCGCGAACAGTGTCATCGCTGCCGGACTTCGTAGCTCCCGAGCTATGCACCCTGGTCGCACAGCCGCCAAGCGGCGAGGGCTGGGGGCACGAGATCAAGTTCGACGGCTATCGCGTGCAGATCAGGGTCGAGAGCGGCCGGGCGACCTTGAGGACGCGCAAGGGCCTGGACTGGACCAGCAAGTTTGGTGCGATTGCCGAGCAGGCCGCCAAGCTGCCGGACGCGATCATCGACGGCGAGATCGTCGCACTCGACAAGGACGGCAATCCGAATTTCTCGTCGCTGCAGGCGGCGATCTCTGCCGGGCAGACCGACGACCTGATCTTCTTTGCCTTCGACCTGATGTTTGTCGAAGAGTTCGATCTGCGCCGCCAGCCCCTGCGCGAGCGGAAAGAGCGGTTGGCGAAGCTGCTGAAGGCAAACATCAAGGGCAAGGCGCCGCGCATCCGCTATGTCGAGCATTTCGAGACGGACGGCGAGACCGTGCTCGATTCCGCCCGCAAGCTTGGGCTGGAAGGCATCGTCTCGAAAAGGCTGGACTCGGCCTATCATTCCGGGCGCACCGAGAGCTGGACCAAGGCGAAGACCCGGCCTGGCCATGAGGTCGTCATCGGCGGCTGGAAGACCACGAACGGCAAATTCCGTTCGCTGATGGTCGGGATCAACAAGGGTGATCACCTCGCCTATATCGGCATCGTCGGCACCGGCTTCGGCCAGGACAAGGTGAAGGAGATCATGCCGGCGCTGCAGGCGGCAGCCGCGGACAACAGTCCGTTCGGCGGCAAGAACGCGCCGCGCAAGGCGCGCGAGGTGCACTGGCTCAGGCCCGAACTCGTCGCCGAAATCGAGTTTGCCGGATTTACCGGCGATGGCAATGTCCGGCAGGCCTCGTTCAAGGGCTTGCGAACGGACAAGCCGGCCGGCGAGGTCGTGGCCGAAGCGCCGGTCGTGACGAAGGCGGTCGCAAAGCCGGTGGCGCGGGCCGCGGCGACAGTTGCGACCGGCGGCACCACCGTCCGCAAGACACCGTCGCGCTCGACGAGTTCGGCGGTCGTGATGGGTGTTGCGATTTCCAAGCCCGACAAGGCGCTGTGGGCGGATGCCGGCGACGGAGTGCCGGTCACCAAGCTCGATCTCGCGACCTACCTGGAGTCGGTTGGCGACTGGATGATCGGGCATCTGAAGGGGCGACCCTGTTCGATCGTCCGCGCTCCTGATGGCATCGACGGCGAGAAGTTCTTTCAGCGCCATGGCATGCAGGGCATGTCCGACCTGCTGGAGCTGGTCAAGGTCTCGGGAGACCGCAAGCCGTATCTGCAGATCGATCGCGTCGAGGGGCTGATCGCGGTGGCGCAGGTCGCCGCGGTCGAGATGCATCCCTGGAATTGCGCGCCCGACGCCTATGATGTCCCCGGGCGTCTGGTGTTCGATCTCGATCCGGCGCCGAACGTCGCCTTCGAAGAGGTGATCGCCGCGGCCAAGGAGATGCGCGAGCGTTTGAAGAGCCTGGGCCTGGAGAGCTTCTGCAAGACCACGGGCGGCAAGGGGCTGCACGTCGTGGCGCCGCTGCGGCACGGCGCGCGTGACAGGGTGACTTGGCCGGAAGCGAAGGCGTTTGCGCAAGGGGTGTGTCAGTGGATGGCCAACGACAACCCCGACCAGTACCTGCTCAACATGTCGAAGAAGCTGCGCAAGGGAAAGATCTTCCTCGACTATCTGCGCAACGACCGGATGTCGACGGCCGTGGCCGTGCTGTCGCCGCGGGCACGCGTGGGCGCGACCGTGTCGATGCCGCTGACCTGGGCGCAAGTGAAGAATGGGCTCGATCCCAAGCGCTACACCATCCGCACGGTGCCGCCGCTGCTGGCGAAGACCAAGGCGTGGCAGGGTTATGATGACGCAGCCGGACCGATCAAGGCGGCGATCAGGAAGCTCGCGACCGAAGCGTGATGGACGAGGAAGGCGCCAAGGAGGGCGCTGAGAGCGGTGGCTCGGCATTTCGGGCAGACATGGCGACGGGCAGACTTGGCGACGCCACGTCTGCCCGAGCCGATCAGTTCGAGCCGGTGGTTTAGATTCGTCCGAGCAGAACCAGGATCAGGATGATGACGATGATCAGGCCGAGACCGCCGCCGCCGTAATAGCCAGTGCCATAGAACGGACCGCCGCCGATACCCGAGAAGCCGCCGAGCAGTGCGATGATCAGAATGATCAGAATGATAGTGCCGATTGACATGTGCTTCCCTCCAGAGCCCGGCAGCAGGCCATGCGTCGATCTGCCTTCGGCGAGGAAACTGGTCGGAACTCGGAAAGTTCCCGGTTCTGATCAGGTAAAATGTCGGGTGTATCTTTGCGGTCGCAGTGGCCCATCACTACATATAGCCGGTTGTTAGGAGGTCGCGATGTCAAGGCCGCTTGTCGTTTCTATTCCGCATCGCCTGGGCAAAGACGAGGCCGTCCGCCGGCTGCAGGCTGGGTTGAGCCGGGCGGCGAGCAGCATTCCGGTCCTGAAGGTCGATGAAGAACGCTGGGACGGCGACAGGATGTTGTTTCGCGTTCGCGCGCTTGGCCAGGCGGCTTCGGGGCACGTCGACGTCGCCGACGATCACGTGCGGGTCGAGGTCGTGTTGCCCTGGTTGTTGCAGCGTTTCGCCGAAGCGGCGCAAGCCGCCATTCGCAGCCGTGGCCAGCTGCTGCTGACGAAGAAGAGCTGATCAGTTGGGTGCCGCGGCGGCCGCCGGCTGACGTTTCCCGAACTGCTCGGCAGCCGCCTCGCTCCGCGCCGGAATGATCGCCGCGGGCAGATGCGTGAAGATGTTGGAGACCGCAAGGACGCCGTCTTGAATGGCTGGGGCCGTGTAGCCGGTGACGTGCACCGTCGCATCGAATGCTTCGGCGTGAGGCCAGGCCCGGCCGTTGTCGGTGAACGCAGCAAAGCGCCGCGCGGTCACGACGATGGCGGCCTCGCGCCGGCGGCGCCGCGCGAAAGCGATGATGTGATCGGCGTCGCGGCCGGTCACTTCGAGCGGCTGATAGGCGCCGTCGGTGAACACGGAGGCCTGCGCGTTGCGCAGCTTAAGCAGATGCCGCGTCCAGGCCAGCTTGATGCGGCCATCGGGCCAATGCTCTGCCAGCTGCGTCCAGTCCGGGCTCTCGCATTGGCGCAGCGCGCTCTCACGCGCGGCAAAATCGACCGGGCGCCGGTTGTCGGGATCGACCATCGACAGATCCCAGAACTCGGTCCCCTGGTAGAAATCGGGCACCCCCGGCATGGTCGCCTTCAGCGTCAGCTGTGTCAGCGAATTCAGCGCGCCAAGCAGCGCCAGCCGCTTCGCCATCGTTCCCAGCGACTGCAGGAATTCCGGCGAACGGCCCGGATCCAGAATGCCCTCGATGAAGGCGTTGAGGCCCTTTTCATAGGCCTCGTTCGGATTGTGCCAGCTGGTCTCCTCCTTGCCTTCGCGCGCGGCTTTCAAGGCATAGGCCTGCAGCCGCTCGGCAAGGCTGTCGTCTGCGCCGGTCATGGGCCAGATGCCGACCAGGGTCTGGTACAGCATGTACTCGAACGCGGCGGAGGGCGCGCGCGCGTTGCCTTCGGTGACGACGCTCTGCGCGTTCAGCGTCTTCCAGCGCGCGACCGAGGAGGTCCAGTCGCTGGGCAGTTCGGTGATGGCGGCAAGGCGCGTGCGCGCATCCTCGCCGCGTTTGGTGTCGTGCGTGGCGGTGGCCGTCATGCCGTGCGGCCAGTGCTTCGCCCGCTCCTGCATCAGCTTGTGGAAGTCGGCGATTGCGAGAGCGTGCGCCGCGGGATCGCCGCCGACCTCGTTCAGCGCGAGCAGCCGGTGAAAGCGATAGAAGCCGGTGTCCTCCAGCGACTTCGCCATCATCGGGCCCGTGAACTGCTGCACCTTCAAAGCGAAGCGGCGTACGCGCGGGACGCTGTGATTGGTTTTGCGGTCGCGCTTGATGAGATCCATCGTCAGCGCGTCGCGCAGGAAGTCGAAGATCGATCCGTCGGAGGCGAACCACTCGGCGCGCGCCTTTTCGATCGCGAGGTCGATCAGCTTGCGATCGACCTCGGTTGGAGCGGCCGTGGTGAGATAGGTGCGATAGACGGGGAAGTGCAGCACATAGAGCTCGAGCGCCCGGCGCAGGCTGTCTTCCGAATAGTCGCGCGTGGAGTAGTGACCATTGGCGATGCGCGCCAAGAGCCGCGTCAGCACGGTGAACTCGCTGGTCAGCAGCGTCTCCAGCACGCGCCGCTTGGCCTCCTTGATCACGGGCGCCAGCTTCGGGGGCCTGTTGCTGATCTGGCGCCAGATCTCGTCAAGCGGCTCCAGGCCGTTGCCGTCGATCAGCAACTGCGTGATGACGTTCATCCACTCGTAGCCGGTGGTGCCGTGCACGCCGGCAAAGCTCGGCAGCTTCTCCTGCTCGCAGAGGATCTTTTCGATCACCACATAGAACGGCCCGGCCGCCGGCCCGCGGGCATCGCGGATCAGGCGCCGCAGCCGCTGGAAATATTGCGCCGGATCGCGCAAGCCATCGATGTGGTCGAGCCGAAGTCCCTGCAGCTGACCATCTCCGATCAGCTTCTTCACCAGCCGGTGAATCGCCTCGAACGTACCGGCATCCTCGATGCGCAGGCCCGCGAGCGTGTTGACGTCGAAGAAGCGGCGGTAGTTGATGTCGCTGGACGCAAGCCGCCAGTGTCCGAGCTTGTAGTTCTGCCGTTCCAGGAGGTGGTGCAAGGCGTGCGTCTGCGCGGGCCGGTCCTCGCCGGCTCTGTAGGCCGACAGGCCGCGGGCGATGATCTCGGCCGCGCCCGGAATGGCCTTGAGCGCGGCCTTGAAGCCTGGCGCTTCCTTGCGGTTGGGATGGCGCAGACCCGGATAGCGCGAGGCCAGTTCGAGGATCTGCCTTCCCGCCTCGCTCCGCTCCTCGTCGGCTTCCTTGACGATGATGCGCAGCATCTCGCCGTAGCGCTCGGGCGCGATCGGCAGGCGGTGCTTGAAGTACCAGCAGGAGAAAGAGCCTTCGTCCGGATCGTAGCGCAGCTCGATGTCGCCATGTTCGAGTGCGTGGCCGTAGGAGCTGCCGATGATCGGCAGCAGGACGCCGCCGCGGGCGCGGTAAGGCAGCTGGTCCCAGTCGATATCGAACGAGGCCGCATGGGGCG
Organism: Bradyrhizobium sp.; assembly: GCA_049802835.1. GTDB lineage: Bacteria > Pseudomonadota > Alphaproteobacteria > Rhizobiales > Xanthobacteraceae > Bradyrhizobium. The sequence continues at coordinate 7,188 of JBARNF010001246.1, read as the reverse complement.
ACGCCTGGCCCCATTCGAGCACGTCGAGCCACCACGGATTGTCGTCGAAATGCACGCCGACATGGTTCGGCACGAAGTCGAGGATGAGGCCGAGATCGTGCTCTTTCAGCGCCGCGCTGAGTTTGGCAAATCCGTGCTCGCCGCCGAGCTCCGGATTGAACTGGGAATGGTCGGTCACGTCATAACCGTGCGTCGAGCCCTTGCGCGCCTTCATGAAGGGCGAGGCGTAGATATGGCTGATGCCGAGCGCCTTCAGATAAGGCACCACGCGCGTCGCCGCGTCGAAGTCGAAATCGGCGGTGAGCTGCAGGCGGTACGTTGCCAGCGGAATGGACGGAGGCATGGTTATCCTCCGATGCTCCAGAACACCGACCATGCCGGCAGGCGTTCACCGGGCGTGCCGCCCCATATCGGCGTGCCCGGGAATTCGTTTGCAGGCGCCGCGATCTCCCGATCCGAGACATTGGCCAGCAGCCGCAGTTTCGTGCCGTCGCCCATCACCCACTGCGCGGTCAGGCGGCCCTCGTTGGTCACGCCAGCTTCGCCGAAGGTCGCGCCCGGCAGCCGCGGCGCCACCTCCTTGTGGCGCACGGTGAGCAGATCGCGTATCAGCGCCAGCCGTTCGCGGCCGGGTGGTTCGTTGCGGGCGTTCCAGTCGATGATCGCGGATCTGAAGGTCTCGACGGCAAGGGGGTCCGGAACCTCCTCGCCATATTTGGCATATGCCCAATCGTATTCCTTGCGCCGTCCCTTGCGCACTGCGTGCGCGAGATCACCCTGGAAGTCGCAGAAGAACGGGAACGGCTGCTGGGAGCCCCACTCTTCGCCCATGAACAGCATCGGGACCATTGGAGCGAGGAGGGTCACCGCCAGCGCAGCCGCGATCCCCTCCGGCGGCGCCAGCGCCTCCAGCCTGTCGCCGAATACGCGGTTGCCGATCTGGTCGTGGTTCTGCAGGAAATTGACGAAGGTACCGGGGGCCAGATGACCGCTCGGCTCACCCCGTGGATTGCCGCCCCAGAACGCAGCCGGCTCGCCCTGGTAGACGAAGCCGGAGCCGAGCGCGCGGGCGAGGTCGCCGCGCGGCGATTGCTGGTAGTCACCGTAATAGCCGCCGCTCTCGCCGGTCAGCATCACGTGCCAGGCGTGGTGATAATCGTCGTTCCACTGCGCGCGAAACTTGCCGCGCGGCGGCTCCTCCGCGGCGTCCAGCATGCTGGCGCGGTTGTCGCCGTTTTCGAGCACGAGATGGATATGCCGTCCTGTTTCTCGAACGAGCCTGCCGACAGCGGCACTCAGCTCGTGCAGCATCGGAATCTCACTTTCGTTGGAGAGGATGTGATTGACCGCATCGAAGCGCAGCCCGTCGAAGCGATAGTCGGTCAGCCAATGCAGCGCGTTCTCGATGGCGAAGGCGCGCACTTCCGGTCGCCGGTAGTCGATCGCGCTGCCCCAGGGCGTGTGCGCATCGGTGAAGAAGGTCGGCGCGTACAGGCCGATGTAGTTTCCCTCGGGGCCGAAGTGATTGTAGACCACGTCGAGGAACACCATCAATCCACGCAGATGCGCCTCGTCGATGAGGGCTCGGAGATCGTCGGGGCGGCCATAGGCGCTGTCCGGCGCGTAGAGCAGCACACCGTCATAGCCCCAATTGCGGCGGCCGGCGAAATCCGCCAGCGGCATCAGTTCGAGCGCCGTGATGCCGGTCTCGACGAGATGATCGAGCTTGTCGATCATCGCGCGATAAGTGCCTTCCCGGGTGAAGGTCCCGACATGGCTCTCGAGGAACACCGCGTCCTGCCAGGGGCGGCCGCGCCAAGCCTTGGCACGCCAGGCGTAAGCGCCGTGATCGATGACTTCGCTCGGACCGAATACATCCTCCGGCTGGAAGTCGGAGCCGGGATCCGGCACATCGATTTCATCGTCGATGCGAAACTTGTAGGTCGCGCCGGCGCCGATCCCGGCGACATCGAGCGCGTACCAGCCGCCGTCCAGGCGCCGCATCGCGCGGTTTTCGTCGAGCACCAGGTCGACGCGCTGGGCGGCAGGCGCCCAGAGCCGGAACGTGACGCCGTGCTTGGTGATTTCAGGCCCGAATTGGCGGGCGGTCATGGCAGGCCCGCATACGCCAGAACGGAGCGCGACGGCGCCTTGAGCTCGGCACCAGAGGTGAAGTCGATCAGTTTCTGCTGGACTTCGGTGGTGTTGAGGACCTGTTGCCACGTCGTGTATTCGGCGAGCTTGGGCAAGTTGAATCCGATCTCTTCGGGGGCCGCGTTCAGAACGATAAAGATCGGAGCCTGCTCCTGTTCCACCGGCGCGAGCACATAGGCAAGAAATCGACCATCAGGAAAGGTCCAGTCCGTTTGCGTCATCTCCTCCGCCGAGGGCGTCAGCCACAGCACGCCGAAACTGCCGTCCGAGCGGCGGCCGTCGAGCCAGCGTCGCGCGCGAATCTGGCCGAAGCGGCGGCGCAGCTCGGTCATGTGCGCGATGAAGTCGATGAGATCGTCCCCCTCGCGGCCCATGCCGCTCCAGTCGACCCAGCCGACCTCGTTGTCCTGGCAATAGGCGTTGTTGTTGCCGTGCTGCGAATTGCCGACCTCGTCCCCGGCGAGCAGCAGCGGCAGTCCCTGGGCGAGGAACAAACAGGCGAGCTGATTCTTGCGCAGCTGACGGCGCAGCGCATTGATCGCGACATCGTCAGTCGGCCCCTCATGGCCGCAATTGTTGCTGTGGTTGTCGTTGGAGCCGTCGCGATTGTCCTCGCCGTTGGCCTCGTTGTGCTTGCTGTTGTAGCTGAAGAGATCAGCGAGCGTGAAACCATCATGGACGGTGACGTGGTTGACGCTGGCGCGTTGGGTGCGGCCGTCATGATTGAATATGTCCGACGAGCCGGTCATGCGCCCCGAAACCTCGCCGATCAGGCTACCTTCGCCACTCCAGTAGCGGCGCATGGCGCTGCGATAGCGGTCGTTCCACTCCGACCATTGCGAGGGGAAGGCGCCGACCTGGTAGCCACCGAGACCGACATCCCATGGCTCGGCGACCAGCTTGACGCTGGCCAGCACGGGGTCCTGGCGGATGGCCGTCAGAAACCCGCTCCTCCGGTCGAAGCCGTGCTTCTCGCGGGCCAGCGTCGTGGCGAGATCGAAGCGGAAACCGTCGACGTGGCCGACCTCGACCCAGTAGCGCAACGAGTCCATCACCATCTGCAGCACGCGCGGATGGGTCAGGTTGACGGACGAGCCGCAGCCGGTGAAGTCATCGTAGAACCGCGGATCCTCAGGCTTCAGCCAGTAGTAGGACGCGTTGTCGATGCCGCGATAGCACAGCGTCGGCCCGAGATGGTTGCCCTCGGCGGTGTGATTGTAGACGACGTCGAGCATCACCTCGATGCCGGCGTCATGCAGGCGCGCCACCGTCGTTCTGAAGGCATCGAGCGGATTGTCCTGCGCGTAGCGGAGCTCCGGCGCGAAGAACGAGATGGTATTGTAGCCCCAGTAATTGACCAGCTTCTTCTCGACCAGCATGCGGTCGTCGATGAAGGCATGGATCGGCAGCAGCTCGACCGTGGTGACGCCGAGCCGCTTCAGATGCTTGATCATCGCCGGCGACGACAGGCCACCATAGGTGCCGCGCAGGTTGGGCGGAACGTCGTCGCGTTTGTTGGTCAGGCCCTTGATATGGGCCTCGTAGATGATCGTGTCTTCCCAGGGAATTTGCGGGCGCATCTCGCGCCGGCCCCAGTTGAAGGTCTCGTCGATGACGACCGCCTTGGGCATGCCGCGGGCGTTGTCGCGCCGGTCGAAGGAGAGATCCTCGCGCGGCGAGCCGGCGCGGTAGGCGAAATGGGCGTCGCTCCAGACGAGGCGTCCGGCCAGCCGCTTGGCATAGGGGTCGAGCAGGAGCTTGTTGGCATTGAAGCGATGGCCGTGTTCCGGCTCGTAGGGACCGTAGACGCGGTAGCCGTAGAGCTGTCCCGGTGAGACGTCGTTGAGATAGCCGTGCCAGACGTCCTCGGTGCGCTCGGGCAGCTCGATCCGTTCGATCTCCCGCCGGCCCTGGCTGTCGAACAGGCAGAGCTCGACCTTCTCGGCATTGGCCGAAAACAGCGCAAAGTTGGTCCCTCGTCCGTCCCAGGTGGCACCGAGACGGGCGTGACTTCCTGCCGACAAACGCATCGCGTCAGGCTTCCGGGACGAGAAATACCGCTGCCATGGGCGGGAGGATGAGGTTGAGCTGGTTGTCTTCTGAGGCATGGACCTGGCCGACATTGCCGACATTGCTGCCGCCATAGTGCAGGGAGTCTGAATTGAAAACTTCCCGCCATTTGCCGCCAAACGGCACGCGGACCCGGTAATTGTAATACACGTTGGGCGAAAAGTTCACGATCACGACACAGCGCGCGCGTGGATCGAAGCCTTTTCGCACCCAGGCGAAGACATTGCGGTCGGCGTCGTCGGTGACGAGCCATTCGAAGCCGTCCGGCTCGCAGTCCCGCTCATGGAGCGCCGGCACATTGCGGTAGAGATGGTTGAGGTCGCGGATCAGGGCCTGGATGCCGGCATATTTGGCGTCACCGAGCAGGTGCCAGTCGAGCGAGGAGTCGTGATTCCACTCGCGCTCCTGAGCGAGCTCGCAGCCCATGAACAGCAGCTTCTTGCCGGGATGGCCGAACATGAAGCTGTAATAGGCGCGCAAGTTCGCGAAGCGCTGCCAGTCGTCTCCTGGCATTCGCCCGAGGATGGAGCGCTTGCCGTGCACGACTTCGTCATGCGACAGCGGAAGGATGAAGTTTTCGGAAAATGCGTAGTGGAGCCCGAACAGGATCTCGCCGTGATGGTATTTGCGATGGATCGGATCCTTGCTGACATAGCGCAGGGTGTCGTGCATCCACCCCATGTTCCATTTGTAGCCAAAGCCGAGACCGCCCATGTCGACCGGCCGTGACACCTGCGGCCAGGCGGTGGATTCCTCGGCCGCGGTGGTCGCCTGCGGAAATTGGCCGAACAGGTCGATGTTGACCCGGCGCAGGAATTCGATCGCATCGAGGTTCTCGCGTCCGCCATACTTGTTCGGAATCCAGCCGCCCGAGGGACGGCTGTAGTCGAGATAGAGCATCGAGGCGACCGCGTCGACGCGCAGGCCATCGATGGCGTAACGCTCCAGCCAGAACAGCGCATTGGAACGCAGGAAGTTGGCGACTTCGGTGCGGCCGAAATTATAGATCAAGGTGCCCCAGTCGAGATGCCGGCCCTGCATCGGATTGGCGTGCTCGTACAGCGCCGTGCCGTCGAAATGGCCAAGGCCGTGCGGATCGTCGGGAAAATGCCCAGGCACCCAGTCGAGCCACACCGCAAGCCCCTCACGGTGACAGGCGTCGATCAGCGCACAGAAATCCTCCGGGGTGCCGAACCGGCTGGTCGGTGCGAACAGGCCGGTCGGCTGGTAGCCCCAGGAGCCGTCGAAGGGATGCTCGCTGACGGGGAGGAATTCGACATGCGTGAAGCCCATGTCGCGGACATAGGCCGGCAGTTGCTCGGCCAGCTCGCGATAGCTGAGCCACTGATTATCGTGCTTGCGTCGCCAGGACCCGAGATGCACCTCGTAGATCGAGACCGGCTTGTGCAGCTTGTTGATGTCATCGGGGGCTGGCCGCGGCCGCGGCAGCCGCGTTTCGTCCAGCACGATCGATGCGGTCTTGGGGCGCAGCTCGGCCGCGAACGCCATCGGATCGGATTTCAGCGGCAGGTGCTCGCCCTGCGGGCCGATGATGTCGAACTTGTAGTGATCGCCGGCCTTGGCGCGGGGAATGAACAGCTCCCAATAGCCATTGCCGCGAACACGCATCGGGTGGCGGCGTGCGTTCCAGAAGTTGAAATCCCCGACCACGCTGACGCGCCGAGCGTTGGGGGCGAGCACGACGAAGCCCACTCCCTCGACGCCGTCGAGCACCATCGGATGGGCGCCGAGCTTGTCGTAGAGCCGCTCGTGGTTGCCCTCGCCGAGCAGATGCAGGTCGAAATCGCTCAGAATCGGCAGGAAACGATAGGGGTCCTCGAGGTCGGCGACGTCATCGCCGAAGGTGGCGCGAAGCCGGTAGCGCTGGGGGGACGACATGGTTCCGGTGAACAGGCCGGCGTCATGAATGCGCGCAAGCGGCGCGACTTCACCGTCCTCACCGACCGCCTCGACCCGGGACGCCTCGGGCAGGAAGGCGCGCACGACGGTTCTGCCGTCCACATTGTGCTGACCGAGATAGCGAAACGGGTCGGCATGCCGACCTTCTACGATCGCAAACGCCTCGGGAGAAAGATGGGTCATAAGGACTCGCTGGCTGATGCTGGCACGGAGAGAACGCGAAGCAGGTTGCCCAGCGCGACGCGTAGCCAATCCGGCCGGTGAGCCAGGTCATATTCAAGCGCTCCGATCGCTTTTTCCAGCATGAAAAAGTTAAGGAGCGCCTCCGCGCCGTGCGGATCGTCGGGCCAGAGGCGCTGATGAGCCTTGACCTCGCGATAACCTGCCAGGAATGCAGCGGCTGCCTGATCGCGCCAGTCGGAGAGGGCGGCGGCAAGTCTGCCGTGATCATCGGGAGCGGCGTTCAGGGCGCGGTCGAGGGCAACACGAACCGAGCAGTCGATCGAGCGCAGAAAGCCTGCAATGTCGCGGGCGGGCGGCGCCTTGCGCCAGCGCTCGGCGAGCGGCTGCTCCTCGTCCCCATCGAAGTCGATGATGAAGATGTCGTCCTTGACGATCAGGATCTGGCCAAGGTGGAAATCCCCGTGCACGCGAATGTCCTGGCCGCCGACATCGGGGGCCAGCGCGCCCAATCGCTCCAACAGCTCGCCGCGTCTGGCGAGCACCTGGTCGACCAGCCCACGTTCGGGGTCCTTGAGGCGGTCGCGGCGCTCGCTCAGACCGCCGAAAATCCGGCCGGCCTGGGCGCGCAGCCGATCGGTCCGATGATCGAGGCTGCCGGCCGTGGTAGGCTCGGGGGCAAAATCGGCAATGTCGCTGCGCGAGGCCAGCGCGACATGAAGTTCTCCGAGCCGCCGTCCCGCCTGCATCACGTAGCGCAGATAGGGCGAGAGCTCCTCGCTCTGCCGGTCGTCTCCGCTGGCCGCGAACACGCGTTGGTCGTCCAGATAGCGGTCGAGATAAGCGGCGCTGACTGTCCAGCCG
>JBARNF010001245.1:0-2332 GCA_049802835.1 Bradyrhizobium sp. | reverse complement strand
AGATGGAAGCGCGCCGCGACCTCGGCGATGCGCCCCGAACCCTTGGTGATGACGACGAAATTCACTGTGACCAGGATCGCGAAGACGATGATGCCGATGACGAAATTGCCGCTCATCACGAAATTGCCGAACGCCTCGATGACGTGGCCGGCGGCGTCGGTGCCCTCGTGGCCGCGCGACAGGATCAGCCGGGTCGAGGCCAGGTTGAGCGACAGCCGCAGCATCGTCGAGATCAGCAGGATGGTCGGGAAGGAGGAGAATTCCAGCGGCGTCTGGATGAACAGCGCCGTCATCAGAATCAGGATCGACAAGGTGATCGAGATCGCCAGGAACAGGTCGAGGATGACCGACGGGAGGGGGAGGATCAGCACCACCAGGATGGTGAGGATGCCGAGCGCCAGCGCGATGTCGCCGCGCAGCACCAGCGTCTTGAAATCGCCGAATGAGAATCCGCCGGCCGGAGACCCGGCCCCCTGACCCGCCGTGACGTCGACCATGGCTTTCGCCCCTTCCCGCGGACCGCGCTTGCCGGCCCCAAACGACTGCGCGGCGGCCATAGGGCCGCCGTTCCTGACTGGAGCGACTGTGCTGGCGTCCACGGAAGGTCCTCCCCCGTCAACTGCACGCGACTGCGACACTCACTTCCAACCCGGCAATTTTTGCCCGGTGTATGGTTAGCGTTCGGTTAATGCCGGTTAACAAAAGGTTGCGGGGCGGGGCGGCAGGGCTGCGTGAGCGGGATGGTTGGCAGCGGGGGATGGCGCTGCGGCCGGTGAGATGGTTGGCAGGGCCAGAGCATCGGTCAGAAGGCTGAGTGCGCGGGACGCGGTCAGACGAAAGCGTCCGTGCACGTATGTCGGCACCTTCAGGCACGAGCGGCGCCGCGCCTTCACCCTCCCCCTTGCGGGGAGGGTCGACCGGCGCGAAGCGACGGTCGGGGTGGGGGTGCCACGAGTCATTCTGCATCAGTCAGCCTTTCATGCGGACGCGGGATCGCTATCCCGCGGCGCGTCACGCCCGGGCTGTGTGCATCGCGTCCGCCCTCGAAACAGTGGAGGGCGCAGGGAAGGCCGGGCGCTGGCCGCGCCCGTGGCCCGCCTGCGAAAAAAATGCAGGCGGCAGGTACCACAGGTCTGGCCGAACACGCCCGGCCTCCCCTGCGCAACGGTTGGAACGGCTTATACGTGGTCTCCCTGGTGCACCGGGCTTGTTGGCCACCATGCGCGACAACGTGCCTTCGCACGCCGCCGCGGGACACCAGCGTCGGGGTGTCAGGACCGCACGATTTCGCCGTGCGCAACGAACCGTTCGTCCGCGCGGCACGAAGCCACGCTGCGATTCCTTGCGCCCATCGCATCCCACTCCCCACGTCTCGTGACGGTCGCGACACGCCCCTCCGGCGGAAGCAGGACGGAGAGAGATATACATGATTTCGGAAAAAATGAAACAAGAAAATTTTGGAATATCTGAATTCGTGTCGCGCCGATCGACGCAGACGAATTCGGCAGGATCATAGGCCGCCTGTCGAGTGACCGCCGGCACGCGGCGAAAATGGGCGAGAGGCGCCGTCCAAGGGAAAAGTGACTGCTGCGGAGACGTCCTCCCGCGTCACCTGCTATCATGCCGTCGCACGACTCAAAGCGGTGGAGTGGCGCTGATGGCAGTGAATATGGCGCAGAAGCGGGCCAAAAAGGCGCAGCGGCGCAAGCAATTGGCGATCCTGGCGAAACGCGAGGACGCGATTCACAACAGCTTGCCCGCCCAGGTGGCAAGAGCGGCGCAAGCGCCGATCCGGCATTGTTGTGTCAACGAAGGCCTGTTCGAGATCGGCATGGGGACGCTGGTCCTGACCCGCGGCCACACCTCGCCCTACGCCATGGCCGTGTTCCTGCTCGACAGTTTCGCGCTGGGCGTCAAGGATGTGATGTTCAGGTCCATACAGAGCGAGCAGATCGAGCAATATCTGGAGATGGCGGACGCGGGCGGGACGATGGTCCCGGTCGCTCCGAGCGAGGCGCGCAAGCTGCTGCGCGAGCTTGCCGCCTGGTCGAAGGCCCATGGCTTCGCCCCGCACCGGGATTTTGCCACGGTGGAAAAGCTTTTCGGCGACATCAATGCCGACGACAGCAACAGCGTGTTTCGCTTCGGCAGGGATGGTGAGCCGGCTTCGATCAGCGACTTGCTTGATCCCGATGCGGAGCTGTCGTGGCTGGACGAGGCGCCGGATGCGGAGCTTGCCGGTCAGAGCGAATCCAACCGTCGCGGCGATGCCGGCTGAGTGCGAGCACAGCGGAGCGATCATATGGCTTTGAGTTGATATCGAGACCTGCAG
>JBARNF010001244.1:0-3935 GCA_049802835.1 Bradyrhizobium sp. | reverse complement strand
CGGCCGCACCGTCCGGCGCGCCCAACGCCGGCTCCGGCCCGGCGCGGCCGCAGGGCATGGCGAGCGAGGTCGTGATATCAGGCGAGGAGATCAACGCCCGCCCGGCCACGCGCCCCGGCGAGGTGCTGGAAGCCGTGCCTGGGCTGATCGTCACGCAGCATTCCGGCGAAGGCAAAGCCAACCAGTATTTTCTGCGCGGCTACAATCTCGACCACGGCACCGACCTCGCGCTTGATGTCGACGACGTGCCGGCCAACATGCGCACCCACGCCCATGGCCAGGGCTATGCCGATCTCAATTGGCTGATGCCGGAAACGATCGGCCGTGTCGACGTCCGCAAGGGGCCTTATTTCGCCGACGAGGGCGACTTCGCCTCCGCGGGCAGCGTGCATATCGGCCTGATCGACAGCGTGCCCAAGGCGATCGCGCAGGTCACGGCCGGCAGCTTCGGCTATCGCCGCTTCTTCGGCATGGACTCGGTGCATGTCGGCGACGGCCATCTGCTGATATCGGGCGAGGCGGGCCGCTATGACGGGCCGTGGACCACGCCTGACGATGCGCAAAAGCTCAACAGCCTGGTGCGCTACTCGCAGGGCACGGCGACCGACGGCTTCTCGATCACCGGCATGGCCTATGCCAATCGCTGGACCTCGACCGACCAGGTGCCGGAGCGCGCCATCACCTCCGGCCTGCTCGGGCGTTATGACGCGATCGATCCGACCGACGGCGGCAAGACCAACCGCTTCGCGCTGTCGGGCCGCATCGCCGGCACCGACGACGCCGGCTCGTGGAAGGCCAACGCCTATGTGGTGAAGAGCCAGCTCGATCTCTACAACAACTTCACCTATGCGCTCCGCGATCCCGTCAACGGCGACCAGTTCCATCAACACGACGACCGGCTGATGATCGGCGCCAACGCATCGCGGACGTTCGACGGCAGCTTTGCCGGGCGGCCGATGGAGACGACCGTCGGCGTCCAGACGCGCTACGATGACATCGCGCTCGCCTTGAGCTACACGGCGCAGCGCAACTATCTCAGCCGGGTCCGCAGCGACAAGGTGGGCGAAGGCAGCGTCGGGCTCTATGTCGAGAACACCGTGCGCTGGACCGACTGGCTGCGCACCACCGTCGGCTATCGCGGCGATTATTATCAGACCCACGTGTATTCGCTCACCAACGGCAACAACACCGGCGATGCAGCGGCGAGCATTGGCAGCCCGAAATTCCGCATGGTCATCGGGCCGTTCGACAACACCGAGTTCTTCCTCGGCGCCGGCTACGGCATGCACAGCAACGATGCGCGTGGCGCCACCACCACGGACGATCCGAACACCCCCGGCACCAGGCTCGATTCGTCGCCGCTGCTGGTCCGCACGAAAGGCGCGGAGATCGGTGTGCGCACGCGGATCATCCCGGGGCTCGATTCCTCGCTCAGCTTCTTCATGCTCAACCAGGATTCGGAGATCCTGTTTTCGGGAGATGCCGGCGACACCGAGGCCAGCCGGCCGAGCCGGCGCTACGGCTTCGAGCTGACCAATCACTACCGGCCGGCATCCTGGATCGACATCGACGCCGACCTCGCCATGACGCATGCGCGCTTCGTCGGCACCAACAGCGACCAGGCTGCGGTCTACGATTCGCTCGCCGGCTATCCGCAAGCACAACTCGGCAACGCGCCCGGCAACTACATCCCCAACGCGCCGTCGATGATCGCCTCGGCCGGCATCACGCTCGGCGACAAGACCGGCTGGTTCGGCGGTGTGCGCTGGCGCTATCTCGGATCGACGCCGCTGACCGAGGACAATGATTTCCGCTCGACCGCGACCAGCGTGTTCAACGGCCGCATCGGCTTCCGCGACGCCCACGGCTGGCGCATCCAGCTCGACGTGCTGAACCTGCTCAACACCAAGGCCAACCAGATCTCCTACGGCTACGGCTCGCTGCTGCCGACCGACCAGCTCTACAAGGATTGCTATGGCTCGCCGACGACAACGGTGCCGGCCCAGGTCTGCCAGACCGGCGTGATGGACCGCGTGCTGCATCCGATCGAGCCGCTGACGTTCCGCGTGACGGTGGCGGGGACGTTTTAGGGGCACCGGCCGGCGTGCTATGATCGGCGACCGCCTGTCGCAGAGAGCCCTGACCGCATGACCGACCGCACCACCCATTGGCAGACCGTCTACACCACCAAGACCGAGACCGAGGTCAGCTGGTACCAGGACGATCCGGCGACGTCGCTGCGGCTGATCCGCGAGGCCGGCGCGGCGTCAGGTTCACGCATCATCGACATCGGCGGCGGTGCCTCGCGGCTGGTCGACGCGCTGCTCGCCGCCGGCTTTCGCGCGCTCGCCGTGCTGGATATCTCCGAGGCCGCGCTGGCAACGGCGCGGTCGCGGCTCGGTGCGGCCGGCGCTGGCGTCGACTGGATCGCCGCTGATGTCACGACCTGGACGCCGCAAGCGACCTACGACATCTGGCACGATCGCGCCGCCTTCCACTTCCTGACCGAGCAGCGCGACCGCGCTGCCTATATCGAGCGGCTGCGCTCTGCCCTGCTGCCTGGAGGCGCCGTCATCATCGGCACCTTCGCGGCCGATGGTCCGGAGAGGTGCAGCGGGCTTCCTGTGGTGCGTTACGATGCGCAGAGCCTCGCGGCGACGCTGGGCCCTGCTTTCACGCTGGAAGACAGCTGCACCGAAGCGCATCGCACGCCATGGGGCTCGGTGCAGTCGTTCCAGTTCTGCCGCCTCCGCGCCTGTTAGTCAGCAGCACAAGGGCGGACCGTCGGACACCACGAGGACCTCGAAATCCGGTTCGTCGCGGCGTGCGGTCTCGTCGCCTTCGACAGAGGCGATCTCACTCGCAGGCGGCGAACGCCATGGGATCGGCTTCGGCGGCATCCGCTCCAGCCGCTGTGCATCGGCGACGGCGCGGCGGGCGATCTTCAGCGAGCGGCAGATCAGCACCGCCTGCTCGGCGGTGCCGACCTCGAAACCCGAACCAATCGCCTTGATGCGATACGATGCCATCTTCGCCTCTCCCAACCCGGCAGCAACCAGAACCCCGCGCGCCTTGTTCCTGGCGACTGTGGCAGGTCTAGTGTCGGCCAATGGCGGACGGCAAAGCTGGTCAACGAAATCCTAACGCGCAGGGCGCGCTGGTCGCGTTTGCGTTGCGGAGCGGGACAGGCAGCGCTCGGCGGCGCATCTTGGGGGAGAGAAATCCACAGCCGCACACAGGCGCGAGCGAATGGCGAACAGCGAGTGGATCGTAGCGCCAGCCTTATTCGCTACTTGCCATTTGCCATTCGCCCCTCGCTCAATAATCGCGGAATTCGTCTTCCTCGTTGATCATCTCGCGGATCGACCGCGCCTGCTTGCGGGGCGGGATCGAGCTGGTCACGTCCGGCTCGCGCTGGCCATAGCCGTAGCGGCGCTGCTGCACGCGAGCCGCGACCGTCTCGCCGGATTGCGCCGCCGGCTGGCAGATCAGGCGTCGGCTGGCGCGGCGCATCAGGTCCACATGGATATGGTCGTAGTGATAGACGTTGGAGCCCGGCGCCAGCACCGTGGTGAACTGCTGGCAGGCGCCGCCTTGCACATCGCGCAGAAAGCCCTGCTCCTCCGGCAGCCCGATCCAGCCGTCCTTGACGCTGATGCGGCGGCCGTCCGCAAGCATGAAGGCTGCGATGTCGAGCGCGTTGCCGAAGGCGTGCTCGGAAATATGCGCGCTCGGATTGCCGTTCATGCCGCGGCAGGAGTAGGCCGAGATCTGCTTGATCTCGACCACGCGGGCGCCGAACCAGCGCTGTGCTGCCGGCTGCACGGATTCCGCGATCCAGCGGTCCAGCGCCGAGACGATCGGACAGGCGAGCGTCGCCGTGGGCTTCACCGCGACCGGACCGACGGCACCGACCACGTCGCCGCGCGACGGCC